>NZ_JAJEPT010000019.1:0-67508 GCF_020686995.1 Blautia fusiformis | reverse complement strand
AGCTTTGCCCTAAAGGGTAATCGAGCAGGAAGCCCCCACTTCAAAATCGTAAGATTTAAGTGGTGGGAGCATGTCACGACTTAAACATATCTATAATTACTTTTATCAGGAGAATCTCATGAGTGAAAAAGGATTAACCACCATCAATTTAAAAAAAATAAACCGCTCCAAGGTTTACCAATATATATACAAAACACACCAGACTTCCAAAATGCAGATCGTCCAGGATCTTCAGATGGGGCTTTCCACCGTAAGCCAGAACCTGAACCTGCTGGAAAAAGAAGGGCTTATTGACAGAAACGGATATTTTGATTCCACAGGTGGTCGAAAGGCCCAGGCCATCCAGATCGTCTCGGATTTCCGGATTTCCATTGGAATCGGGATCCTGAAAAACATGTTCCATATCACAGCAATCGACTTATATGGAAATGCCTTTTATACAGAAACCATTGCTCTTCCCTATTCCAACACAGAAGAATATTACAGACAGCTGACCGATAAAGTACGAAAATTCATCGCAGAAAATCACTATCCGAATGAAAAGATCCTGGGTATTTCCATTGCCACACAGGGGATCACTTCTCCGGATAATTCCACTGTGATCTACGGAAACATCATGAACAATACCGGAATGAAACTGGAGGATTTTTCCCGGCATCTTCCTTACCCCTGCCATCTGGAACATGATTCCAAATCCGCTGCTTTTCTGGAGCTGTGGAATCACCCGGAGCTTGACAGTGCTGTCGTGTTCCTTCTGAACCGAAACCTGGGCGGTGCCATTATCACCAATCATCAAATTCATCAGGGAAGTTCCATGCACAGCGGAACCCTTGAGCATATGTGCGTCAATCCTGACGGCCCTTTATGTTACTGCGGAAACCATGGCTGTCTGGAAACCTACTGCTCTGCCAACGCTCTGGAACAGTCTGCCGGGATGCCTGTGAAGGAATTTTTCCCTCTGCTCCGCGAAAAAAAATCCCCCCGGCTTGCTGAGCACTGGGAAGATTATCTGAACCATCTGGCCTTTGCCATGAAAAATCTGAACCTGATCATCGATGCACCGATCATCATCAGCGGATATCTGGCACCTTATTTTACAGAAGAAGATATTAATTATCTGTTAGAACACATCAACACAGACGCACCATTCACCCTGGACAGAAGCCAGATTCTGGTCGGCACCCACGGGCAGTATACACCTGCCATTGGTGCAGCTTTATATTATGTAGAGAAATTTACACAGAGCGTGTGAATACAGACATATTCACCTGAACCGGTCAAAAAAGCATGTCATACACAGCCAGACGGATACAATCTGATCCGCTCTGTCCTAGAGTATGACATGCTTTTTATTTTACTTATTATTTTTTCAGTTCTTTCAGCAGCTGCCCGATTTTTGACACAAACAGATCAAAGGCCACATTATTCTTACCGCTGTTGATCACAATATCTGCTTTCGCCCGTGTGGGCTCCACGTACAGATAATGCATCGGTTTTACTGTGGTAAGATACTGATCGATGATTCCGTTTAAATCCCGTCCACGTTCCTCCACATCTCTGGAGATACGTCTTAAGATCCTCTCATCTGCATCTGCTTCCACATAAACCTTGATATCCAGAAGATCTCGGATACGGGGATCTGCAAGAAGCAGGATTCCCTCTACCAGAATGACCGGTCTTGGTTCGATCTTCAGCACTTTGTCGGATCGGTTGTGCTGACTGTAATCGTATACCGGACATTGGATGGTTTTGCCCTCCTTGAGTTCTTTGAGATGCTCTACCAGAAGATCGGTTTCCAGTGAATCCGGGTGATCGTAATTCACCTTCACACGTTCTTCAAAGGGAATTCCGTCCTGTCTGCGGTAGTAATTATCATGATAGATCACCACCACATCGTCTCCGAAATACTTCTTCAGTCTGTTTGTAAATGTAGATTTGCCGGAGCCTGACCCTCCGGCGATCCCGATAATAATACTTTCCATCGTCTCTTTACCTCTTAAGCTAGAATTCTTCCGCTGTGGATCCCGCAGGCTTCCCGAAGAGTTTTTCCGTATAGAGAAGCTTTTTCTTACACAAAAGCTGCCCGGTCGGTGTGCATCTCCTGCATCCGGTTCCGGACAGCTTTTCTGGTTATTTTTTATAAAGCAATCGTTCTGATCAGATCTCAGCCTGCTCCAGAAGTGCCGGGATCTTGGACTCCCATCCAAGTGCCATGATATGTACACCCTGGCAGTATGGCTTACACTCTTTGATGATACGTGCAGCGATCTCAACACCTGTGATACCAGCTTTTGTCTTCTCTTTGTCAGCTTTCAGCTCCTCGATCATCTCATCCGGAACATGGATGCCGGCTACGTTGTTGTTCATGAACTTAGCCATTCCGGCAGATTTCGGAATGATGATACCAACCTGTACAGGTTTTCCGAACTGTTTTGCTTTTTCCATAAATTTGATGAATTTCTCCGGCTCAAATACAGCCTGTGTCTGGAAGTAGTCTGCACCTGCAGCAACCTTTCTTTCCATCTTTGCAAGCTGAGCGTCAACGGAATCGCTGCATGGAGATACAACGGCACCCTTGGAGAATTTCGGTGGCTCACCAACCAGCTGGTTTCCTCCAAGATCTACACCGGACTCGAGAAGCTGTACTGTATGAAGAAGAGATACAGAATCAAGATCGAATACCGGTTTTGCCTGCGGATGATCACCCATCTTCGTATGGTCACCTGTCAGACAGAGGATGTTCTCAATACCAAGCATAGCAGCACTTAAAAGATCAGACTCCAGTGCGATACGGTTTCTGTCACGGCATGCAAGCTGGAAGATCGGATCCATTCCGGCGTCTTTGAGAACTTTACACATTGCAAGAGATCCAAGACGCATAACCGAAGACTGGTTATCTGTTACATTGACTGCATGAACGCCTTTGAGATAAGTTTTGGCTTCTTCTACCAGTTCATCTACATGGATCCCTTTTGGCGGTCCTACTTCTGCAGAAACTACAAATTCACCACGGTCGAATAATTCTTTCATTTTCATATTATATTTGCTCCAATCATTTAAAATTTGGGGTACGGTCCACCTGCTCTGCTGCATACATTGCGGAATATTTCCGGTGAACCGTATCATAATTTAATTTGGCTTCTTAATAAATCTTTGCTTATTATTTCACTTCATCATCTGTAGCGAAATTATGGATCTGTGTCGGGCATTTCAGTGCGTCAAGGCGTCCGATCTCTTTCAGACGTCTGTAGATGCGCTCCCATCCACACTCCATATCACTGTCCACTTCGCATTTACCATTCTTGGAACCGCCGCACTGGCCGTTGACAAGACTTTTGGAGCATGCTGTGATCGGGCAGATCCCGCCGGTAAGGTTCAGATAACACTCACCACACTGGTCACATTTATATTCTAACGGTGTTACACCCTGGAAACCAGGTACCGGGTATGTATCGCAGGCTGCGCATACCATCTTGTCTTCCAGATATTCTGCGATGGTCTGTACACCAACACCACAGGAGAATACCAGGACCAGATCCGCTTCTCTGATCTTATCCATGTGTTTCTGAAGACGTAACTGCATATTTTCCGGATTACAGATATAATCCGTTGTCATGATCCCTGTCACATTTCCTTCAGCGGAAAGCTCCTTCTGAAGTTCAACAGCTTCTTTTTCCGGAAAACGAACTTCCTTGCATCCATGGCAGTTGATGATAAAAACTTTCTTTCCGGCTGCCAGTGATACGATAGTTTCTTTTGCTTTTAACTGGGTAATCAACATATCACTTCATCCCCCTTACTGCATTTTTTCCGGCTTTGATACTGTTAATGATCGGAATCTTGGAAGAACAGATATACTGACAGCATCTGCACTCAACACAGTCCATGACATTCATGTCCTTCATGCCCTGCCAGTTCTCTTCTTTCGCATATTTTACGAAATACAGAGGAGAAAGTTCCATCGGACATACGTCCACACAGCGTCCGCACTTGATACATGGCTGCTCTTTGGTCTCATCTGTATCAATGGCGATGATACCGTTGGAGCCCTTCATCATAGGTACCTCCAGAGTGTTCAGAGGGAATCCCATCATAGGTCCGCCCATCTTGACCAGAACATCGTCATCTGTAAATCCACCGCAGTAATCGATCAGCTCTTTTACGCTGGTACCGATCTTGATGATAAAGTTGCCAGGATTCTTGATCTTCTCGCCTGTTACGGTTGCAACACGCTCGATCAGTGGCATACCCTTCTGGATCGCATCGGAAATTGCCTTTACGGTACTGATATTATCTACGATAACGCCAACATCTGCCGGAAGGCCGCCGCTTGGAACCTTTCTGCCCATGACGCGCTTGATGAGAGTTTTCTCAGCACCCTGCGGGTATTTGGTTCTTGCAACAAAAACTTCCATATTTCCGATATCGGCAACTTTTTCCTGCATTAATTCGATCGCATCCTGCTTGTTATCCTCGATGACAATGATGCCCTTCTCAGCACCTGTTGTCTTGAGGATCGCTTTCAGACCGAAAATAATATCATCAGCAAACTCAAGGAGAACCTTATGGTCTGCTGTTAAATATGGCTCACACTCACATCCGTTGAGAAGGATGGTATCAACCGGTTTTGCAGGTTTCAGCTTGACACAGGTCGGGAAACCTGCACCACCCATACCAACGATTCCGGCTTCTTTTACGATCTCAATGATCTCATCCGGTGTAAGTTCATCCAGGGCTTTATGTGGCTGTACGGATTCGTGCAGAGTATTTTTTCCGTCGGATTCGATGACAACTGCCATCACCTCACTGCCTCTTGTACCATGCATACGTGGCTCAACAGCAACTACGGTTCCGCTTACACTGGAATGTACCGGTGCGCTGATAAATCCGGCAGCTTCTCCGATCTTCTGTCCAACCTTTACTGTGTCGCCTACTTCCACGATCGGGTTAGCAGGTGCACCAAGATGCTGGGACATGGAGATCACAACCGTCTTCGGATCCGGGAATTTCTTCAAATCGATATGCTCGCTGAATTCCTTGTGCTCTGACGGATGAACGCCACCATAGTATCCGTTCAGTCTGTCCTCTCTAATAGACTTCACGTAATCATTGATCACCTTAAAGTTAACCTTGGAGTAATCACGTACCTGTACCGGCTGGTTCAGGAACTCTTCCAGACGACCCTGTTTTGCCAGTCTCTGGTAGATCTTCTCCCATGCGCAGTCCTTGTTAGGATCCACTTCACATTTCCCGTTCTTTGCTCCGCCGCACTGTCCATTCACAAGACTCTTGGAACAGTCGACGATAGGACAGACGCCTCCGGTAATGTTCAGATAGCACTGTGCACATGCATCACAGCTCTTTTTGGTAAGTGCCATGCCGTGATGGCCTCTGTAGTTAAGGGTATTACTTGCTGCGATCACCGGCTTACCGGTCAGATCTGCAACAGTCTGGATACCAAGACCACAGGAGATCACAACTACATTCTCTGTACCTTCCGGCAGCAGATCCTGTAATTTTCTTTCTGTGTGCATCTTGTTGCACAGAAAATCGAATTTCGCACTGCCTGTGACGGTTTTTCCCTGCTCCGCAGCAAATTTCAGGAATTCCTCGCAATCCGGTTCGTCAACGGTCTCAAATTCCTTGAAACACTTGTTACAGGCGATTACAAACAGATTGTCCCTGCCGTTCAGCACTGATGCAAGCTCATCACTGCTTTTCAGCTTGTACTTAGTATAGTTTTCCAATTGCTCACCTTCCTTATAAAGATTATATCCTTATGATTATCTGCTCTTATCCGTTCCCTCCTTCTCTGCACTCCCAGGAAAGAAACAATAAAACCAAATAAATAAGTTCTTTGTTATTTGTTCAGCCCTTCGAAAATCCCGGTCCCAAAAAAGGCCGCAGTATTTCCTCTGACCGCTACAATAAATGTACCATAATTTGAACATATTATCCAGTTTTATTAGCTATTTTTATAAATTTATTCTATGATTTCATCCCAATCGTCTATGGATGTACGGATATTTGTACAACTTCTGTTATGCTGCATGCGTTAGTTATATGCAACTTATATAATTTTGTTTATAAAATATCCTTTTTATGCATTGAGCATATTGCACAAGGATTTTATCTTTAACAGGGCAGATCCGACAGGTGTCTTTTGTCATGGGGTAAGACGCTGTCCGCAATATTCACAGGTGCTCAGACGACCTTTTATTACCTGATTCTTTGCACCGCAGCTGGGGCAGGTAACTGTAATATAGATCTTCTCATTTACGCGTCTGTTCGGTGCAGTGATCATAATATAATTTCCTTCTCTGTCTATCTGGATATTCCGGATATATCCCCCCGCAATAAATTTTTCCAGCTTTTTCACTGCACCTTTTCCCAGTTCCTGCTCAAACTTTTCAAATGAGACAGTATTCTGGGCATAGGATTCAAACCAGCAGGCAATTTCTCCAGCTTTTTTCTTCTTTAATGCTTTTTGAATTTCCCGGAAGGTTGGATACAGAAACAGCAATCCAAGTATGATCTCTGTTGCTGCCATTCCCCAGCGCCCTTCACCAATATACTTCTCCGATGCGCCAATAGCTCCCAGGGAAAAAAGTATAAAAAAGCCACAAAGAACCCATTTCAGTTTCCCAAGTATTCCTGTTTTTTTATTTTTTTCTGTCAAAAAATCGCTCATGTCTATTTCCTCTTTCCTATTATTCAAAATCTTATGCTATATTTGTGAATGCTCCGTCAGCTCACGCCAAACTCCCTCTGTCCGAATATGTTTCTGCATTCTGTGGATCTTCTATTTCAGTGTGGTTACGATCAGTTTACTTTCCAGTGCAGCTGCTATCAGATCCTCTTTGCAGCTGTATCCCGCCTTGGCGATCATTTCCTGAAAATTCCATCTCACCCCAGAAGCAGAACAGTCCATTTTCCTTGCGATCTCGGAATATGACATCCCGTGAATATACAGGCGCAGCATCTCCAGCTGTCTGGGACTGATATCACCGCTTGTGATCCAGTTAAGTTCCACCTCCGGTGCCACATCCGGAAATACATGCTCCCCATTTAACGTTCTGTAGATCACACTCCGTATTTCCTCTTCACCGTGATCCTTATACCATAGACTGTCTGCACATCCGCTCTTTGCTCTTTCCAGCACCTTGGGATCGATCAGCGAAGTAACAACCAATACCTTTGTATATGGATATTTTTCCCTGATGATCTTTCCGGCACTCAGCCCATCATGATTATGAAATGTCTGCACATCCATAAGCACAAGATCAATTGCCGAGTAAGAGCAGATCTTTACAGCTTCACAGGCATCCGAAACTGTCTGGACATGTCGGAATTCCGGTTCCCGCATAATAATACTTTCAAAATACTTCTGCATGATCCTCTGATCTTCTACTATCAGTATCCGTACCATAGACTCCCATCCTTTCTGTCAGTGGCATTTTCAACACCAGACAAAACTCCGGCGAAAAAGAAACCTGCATAATACATTTCTCTGACTCCGCAGCTTTTCTCAGTGCAGACAGACCACCACCTTCTTCTGCATTTTTTTCAGGTGCATCTCCATCATTCGTTATCCGGATGCTGTATTCATTTGCACCTTTTTCTATCTTCACCAGAACTGTACTTCCATGGGCATGTCTGGCACAATTTGTCACACATTCACGGATCGCTCTGTCTGTCAGCAGCCTGTAGGAGGGATGTTGAGGAAAATTCCCGCTGATCTGAACATAAATTCCAAGTTCTTCTGCATGCCTGATCGTATCCGCGCATAATTCTTCCATATTCTCAACAGAAGAATCTGTAAGAATATAGACCAGATGCTTTAGTGCAGATAGCTGTTCATCCATTTTATCCTGATTTTCTTTTCTTTCCAATATCCTGCGTATTGACAGAAGGCTTCGGCCAAAATTGTCATGAACCTGCATTTTCATGGCAAGTGTCTCCTGCTCTCTTATTTTATCTCCGATTTTTTCATACATTTCCTCCAGCTTATGATTCAGGATTTCCAGCTTTTCATTATTTGCTCTGATCTTTTCACCATTGTAATAAATTTCTGATACATTAACTGCCACTGTCTGCAGATATCCTGCACAATCCGGCTCCTGCAGACGATATTCCTGAAACATCCAGACGGAATCATCCGGAAAATAAAATACATTACTGTCACTGTTTAATCTGCGAAGTCCCTCTGCTTCGGATCCTCCATTTATTACTTTCCGCAATGCCTCATAATCCTGCAGATAGGAGCCTGTCATTATCCTGCTCAGTTCATGCATCTTAGTGTTGCATAAAACGATCCTTCCAAGAGGATCCGAAAAACACACCCCACATGGAACATCATCAACAGCTTCATTCACAAACCAGTAAGACAGAGAATGATGATATCTGCGTCTCTCTCTCCAGATTGCCCAGCAAAGATAAAGCAACAATACCACCATCGCTGCCATCAAAACACTGACCGGACACATTCGGAGCATTAGCTGATATGCGCTTTCCCCCTGGCAATATCTGTGATCATTCATCAGGAACCCCATAAGCATAAAAGAAACTGCAAAAACAGTCACTGCTGTTATAATTTTCTTTTTCCCGTAAAAACAGGTTATCCTGATCAACAGAAGGATCAATTCCAGAATCAGGCAGATTTCAAGAAGGATCATCAAAAAATCCTGCATTGCCATACTGCATTCCGCAAAATCAGTCATCTTCCGCCTCTCTTTCTGAATACGATACATCCGATAAACCATTCGTTTTCATCTTCCTGCTGCACATTTAATTCCGGTCTTTCTGACATTAATCCCCGAAGATCTGCTTCTGCTACAATATGAACCGAGATCCGCAAAGCATCATCGATCTGCGACACACGGTAAAAAACAGACTGCATTGTATCAAACAATCGTTCCACAAGCCATTCAAAGGTATCATAGCATTTTAGTATATCATCTGCATTCAGCTGCACTTCACCATTTTCGACATAATAAGCTGCCCGGATCTTACATAATTTTAAGCTGTCACAGGATTCCGCAAGACTCTGTCTGAGATCCTCCATTGTAAGCAGATTTCCGTCTGATGCATATTGTGTCAATACCAGATTTTTTCTTCTTTTTAAATATGTACCAACAACCACGATTTTTCCCAGGATCCGGTCATAGTGTTCCCTTGACTCCGTTCTTTCCAGCTCATCCATCAGCTGTGACAGCAATTCCAGCTGCCCGGCTGTCTGATTCTGTATCATGTTCAGCAGTCGGTTCTGTTCTTCTGTTTTTCTCCGCTCAGCTTCTTTCTGATAGGTTTTCTGCAGCAGACGATTTCTGGCAGTCAGCTCCTCCTGCTGTTCCCGGATATCCTGATACTGATCCAGAAGCACCGAAATATCTTCTGACCAGAACAAATGTCCTCCTCTTATAGGAATATGGTTGATCCGGATTCCCTGTTCCTGTACAGCTGATCTGTTTATTACAATTTTACGCAGTTCCGGTGACAGCTCAGGAAAATCACCGGAATGATAATAACGCTGAAAGGAATCATCCGTAATCTCTGCATCCAGTCCTCCGGAGGTCTGGAATAATTCAAAATATCGATTGTTCGTCTGTATCAGGCCGCATAATATACATCCCTGGTAAATTGCCGCCATCAAAAGGCAGCATACCGCTGTCATATCTCCGGCAATTGTTTTGATCAGAGGCAGACGGAGTAAATTCCCGATATTCCATCCCAGAAGCAATATTCCCGGAATAACCGGCAGCCAAAATTGCTTTCTTCCCGGAATCCTGCTTTTTCTGATCAGCATAATTTCCATCCATATCAGGCAAAATATGATCCATCCCTGGATCACTATAAAAAGAATACCATAGCTGTAATCTCTGTCCGAAAACGGAGGCCGCCCGGAAAACCGAAACACCAGCTGATGCAGGTCATTTGTAAAAACACAGACGATCATAATCACCGCAAAAACCAGCAAAACAATAATTTTTCTGCCCGTTTTCTCGCCGTCCTTTTCACCAAGAAACATCGCTGCTGCCAGTCCAAGGACCGGTATCAGGATCATCGGGATATAATACAGATACCAGCAGATATGTTCTCCAAGCGGATCATGAAAAATATGAAATTTTACTGTCCGTACAAAAAACCAGAAGACCATCAGACAGCCAATTGCAGTCAGACATCTGCGCGTTTTTCTATGCACTACATGCTTTTCCAGATAAATCACCCAGGCACAATACATTCCCAGATAAATACAGTTACGACACTGATCTGCGAGATTTCTCATAAAAACATTTTCCGGTCTTCCCAGCCTGCAGAAATACGCCAGAAATACACTTATCAGGATTCCTCCATACGACAGTGCCCTTTTTTTATTGTATGTCATGAAAATTCCTCTCTCATCAATACACCTCTGTGATAAGTATACTATAAAGTTCTATTTTATTATATAGTTTTCAGAGAAACCATCCATTCTCAACCCCTGTTATCACAAACAGAGTGAACAATTCTGTCCACTCTGTCTATCATCACTCAAAATGGTCTTGGCTGGCCACAGTATTCGCAGAATCTTCCGGTATTCTCTGCACCGCACTGACATTTCCACAAACCGCCGGGCTGCTGCATTCCGTTGTTCATCTGCATTCCAGATTGCTGCATTCCGTTGTTCATATTCATCCCAGGCTGCTGCATTCCACTGTTCATGTTCATTCCGGACTGCTGCATTCCATTGTTCATGTACATCCCGGACTGCTGCATTCCGCTGTTCATGTTCATTCCGGGCTGCTGCATTCCAGCCGCATTTGGTGTCAGGGCGGCTATGATCTGATGACCTGTCTGCTCCACTTCCATCAATTCACCTCTGTTATCGCTGCTTATGGAAAAAGTATTCAAACGAAAATCCATATCATCAAACCATGGAGTTTTTACTTTAATACGCATAGTATAATCAAATTCATACTTATATACCGGTGGCTGATAGCTTACGGTTTCTCCATCCTTTGTTGTATATGTTTCCTCGTTCTGCTGTCGCTCTACATCAACTCTGCACTGCACAACAGCGGATAAAGGAACTATATCCGGATTTTCATTGACATCCAGCTTCCGTGCAACAGTAAAATTCCCCTTATTGTCATCAATAAAAACATTGTAATTTCTGGTATTGATCTGACGTGTTATACAAAAATCCATTACGGCTTTTTTGTTTTTTTCACGATATTCCAGTTGACGTTTTATATCCTCTACCGTACTGTGCCGCCGGTCTTCAAACCATGGTGACAATTTTTTTGCACAATCCTTACACAGATTTCCGTCATCCAGTTTTCTGTTGCCTAATAAACCTATTTTCTCTCCGCAGATATCACAGATCTTCTTATCAAATAATCCCATACCCAATCCTCCTTCTTTTTATATTTGTGTTTTTGTTTATCTACATTATGCGTGAATGCTTCGCCATTTGCACTAGCATCTCTGACAGTAACTGAATTCATCTTCATATCAATGTCAGGATCATAAGGCTCGTATCTGAAAATCCTGTCCGTTTCTATATGTTCAGGATATGCCGTATGGGATACTCTCTGCCAGACACAACCGTCCCCATCCCACCTCCACATTCGGATATTCCTCATACCCGCCCACACGCTGTGCACCTTTCCGCAGGTATGCCTTTACCTTTTCTCCGTAAAGAAACGGATCATTTCCTTTCACGATTCCCCACTCCATAAGCAGAGCTGCGCTTCCGCTGACAAAGGGTGCCGCAAAGGAGGTTCCGGTAACAGTGGCGTAGCTTCCACCGGGAACCGGGGCGGTGATGGATACGCCGGGAGCTGCGAGGTCAGGCTTCCGGATCGGCAGGAACTGACTTCCCCTTCCGGAAAAATCTGCGTAGGCATTCTGTCTGGAATCATAAGCTCCAACAGAAATAACTTTTCCGGCAGTGGAAGGAATCGTCAAAGTTCCCACAGCCCGCGGAGAATAAAACCCAGTTCCGCGATTCAGTACATTTCCACCCGGCAGCCAGAGGAAATACTGTCCGGAGCGCACACGTTTTCCACTTAAAAGAACTTTCCAGACACCGCTGTCCACATAATTCCCCTCAGGAATGAAATCTATGTAGATTTCCTGTGACAGCTGATAGGGACCGGGTTTTCCATAATAGATCAGAAGCTCTGTATTTTCCAGCAGATGCCGCTGTGGCCCCAGCCTTTCATATAATGGACCGATCCGTTCTCCGGACGGACTTTCCAGATAAATTTCCATCTCATCTTCATAATCCTTCCATAACTGTACATTTAATGTGGGCTCAAAAGCTCCCACTGCCAGCTGGATTTCTTCTGTTTTCCCCTGCTGCAGGATTCCTCCTGCATGCCAGGGCTGGCTGCCGTTATTTCCGGTTCCTGTAACGATCACAGTCCGCCCCATGGCCGCAACTGTATCAATATAGTTTTCCAGAAGGGAATCCCCTCTGTGTGTTCATTATAACTAGGGGAAAATTACTGTAAAAAAATTTGCAGTCTTTACACTGCCTGTTTTTCTACCGGATAAGGCGACTGATACTTAAATACAATATCAATGCTCTTATCTCCATTCACAACAATTTTTTCAATCAATTCTGTCACAATTTCTCTTGTCACTTCGGATAATGTTCCATACTTGATAAATTTCTCTATCCAGTTTTCATAAGATTCTTCTGCCTCTCCAAAGCTGTCTTTCTCTTGTTCTGCCAACTGAATCTTCGCCCTGATATCTTTATCCTGCTTTTCATATTCTGCCTTATAGGAGAGATATTCTTCTTTATCCAGAACACCATCTACATAATTTTCGTAAGTTTTCTTTTTATACTTTTGGACAGCCGCAAGTTCTTTTTGTAACCGTTCAATCTGCTGGTCTGCTTCTGCACATCGTCTCTGCACCTCCTTCTTCCTATCTGCTACTTTTAATATTTCATCCTTATCACTTTCTTTCAGTGCCAGTTCCGCTTGTCTTTGGATTTCATTTTTTACAATAGAATCCAATACTTCTTTTTTAATGAAATGAGAATAACAAACTGTGTTTCCTTTTTTGTGATAGGTACCGCACTCATAACCGTCCCGACAAGTAACCCTCTGGAAATTATATCCGCAATCTCCACAAACAATAATTCCTGCGTATGGATTTACCTTTCTCACTTCGCTATTAAATCCCGGTGTCCGTGTTCTTTTCTTCATAAGTTCCTGTACCTGCTCAAAAGTATCTTTGCTAATAATTGCTTCGTGCATTCCTTCCACAATATACTGCTGTTCCTCTGGAATATATTGATACTTTTCCACTTTATAGGATATCTTTTCTGATTTATGCTGTACCATAGCCCCTGTATAAACTCTGTTTCGCAAAATTACATTGATCGTAGGATATGCCCAGCCCTTTGCACCCGCTTTTTCTAATGCATTGGCATATTTCAATCCCTGCACCTTTCTCTTATACTCTGACGGTGTCAGAATTCCTTCCTGATTCAGTTTCTTTGCAATACCATCCCTGGAATATCCTTCCAAACTCATATAAAAGATTCTCCGTACCACTTTAGCTGCTTCTTCATCTACAAGAAAATGATGCTTATCTGCCGGATCTTTTACATATCCATATGGGGCAAACCCAGACATAAACTGTCCCCGTTTCTTCTGGGCGGTCAATGCACCTCTGATTTTCTTAGATATATCACGACTATACATATCATTAAACAACGTCTTAAACTGTGCCAATTCTTCATTACTGTGATGAACAGAATCCACGCCATCCAAAATTGCAATATAACGCACACCCAAAGATGGAAAAACACGCTCAATATAGTTACTGGTTTCAATATGTTCACGCCCAAGCCGGGAAATATCTTTCGTAATAACGCCTTGAATTTTCCCTTTGTAGATATCCTCCATCATCCGCTGAAATTCCGGTCTATTCGCAAAATAAAGCCCCGAATAACCGTCATCAATATAAATATCTGCGATTTCCAGATCCTCTGATTTAGTCACATACTCACGAATCAGTTTCATCTGATTTTCAATACTCTCACTAACTTTATTCTCTCCATCATCCTTCGACAGACGACAATATACACCCATCTGATACATCATATCACCCCATCTTTCTCAAGTATTCTATCTGGTGAACTCTCTACTGAAGCAAACTTAAAATATATATCTATTTTCTGCTCTGGATATACATAAATTTTATCAACTAACTCCACAAGCGCTTCTCTGGTAAGCTGCTTTACCGTTATTCTTCTGCGATTAAAGTGCTCCAACCATATCTTTGTTTCATTGACCGCCGCCCGCTGCCTTTGCTCTTCATGGTTCAGTTCTGATAATTCTTTTTGATATTTCTGATTCTCTGTTTCATACATCTGTTTTAATTCCAGATATTCCTCTTTGGAAAGTACTTCATCCATAAACTGTTCATATGCTCGTTTCCGGTATTCCAGATTTCTTTCTATTTTTGCCTGCAATTTTGCAATTTTACCATCCAGTTCCGGCTGTTTCTGTCTGATCTGAGTTTCCAGATTATTCATATCCATCTTCATCTGTTTCAATTGCTGGTTGATTGCAAATACAACCAGTTCATCCAGCTTTTCAAATGTAATATGATTCAGCTCACAGTAATTCTGCCCCTGCTTCTGATGAAAACCACACATATATCCGTCATAGTCTTTATGAGATGCCAGATAACGTTTTCGCATGGCTGTTTTACATTTCCCACAAAAGAGCAGTCCCACATATTTATGTGGTTCATTGTTTTTATCAAAATAGGAAACTCTGCGCCCCTTTCTTATTTGCTGAACCCTATCAAACTCTTCTTTAGAAATGATTGCCTCATGTGCATCCGGCACCAGCTCCATTTCTTCCAGGGGAATTGCCTTTTTGTATTTCAGCTTATAAGACGGTCTTTCATGTTTCCGAATCACAACCGCCCCAGTATAGACCGGATTCTTTAAAATTCCACTTACAGTAGACGATGTCCACAGACCTTTTCCCGAATCCCATACATAATTGGTTTTTAAAACTTCCTTTTTATATTTTGCGGGACAAGGGATTTCATCTTCATTCAAAGTCCTGCAAATAACCGTACAGCCAAATCCATTTTGATACATTCTGTAAATTCTTCGAACAACCTCGGCTGCATAAGGATCAATTTCCAGATGATTATGAATTGTTTTACTTTTCACATATCCAAAGGGGGGCTGTTTCGGAGTATATTCGCCCATACTTCTTTTGGTCTGAATCGTTGTCTTAATCTTTCTGGATGTATCTCTCAAATACATATCATTCAGCAAAGTTTTTATTTCTAACATTTCATCATAAGTTCCAACGGCTGAATCATAATTATCCAGAATCGAAACAATCCGAATCTGTTTCTCCGGGAAATATTTGCCTAGATAATAGTTGGTATCAATATGTTCTCTTCCAAGTCGAGATACGTCCTTAAAAATCACCATATTGATAACACCAAGCTCAATATCTGCCAGCATCCTCCGAAATTCAGTTCTTTCAAAATTACTTCCAGAAGCCCCATCGTCTACATAAACTTTTTTCTCTGCAATATCTTTATTCTCTGCAATATAATCTCTTGCCATCTGAATCTGAGAGTGAATACTATTGCTGTATTCACCCTCTTTATTTTGCTCTTCAATGGAAATTCGGCAATAAATTCCTGCCTGATACATTCTATCCCTCTTTTCATCGGTCTTGCGTAGTCATTGTCTTTAATTGTCTTTATTTTACAACAAGAACTTAAGAAAATCAACCTGCAATTTTTCGTTCAGTAAGATTCTGAATGCACTGGATCAATGTCTTTTCCCCATTAAAATGCACTCGAATCTGATATCCTGCATGTTCATAGCTTACATTCTCTTTTTGGATTTCTTTTTTTGTATCCAGAACTTCTACAGAATCAAATAACGTATTCATGCTATATGCCTCCTTCAGCATACAGTTCTCTCTACATCCTATGCCGGCAGGATTGTACAAAAGTTCTGTATGAATTGAATTCGGCTTTCGAAAGCCTGATTACATTCTAAAATTATTCTGCACCAATCACATTGAATTGAAATTGACCGCAGATTGAGTTTTTAAGATTCATTTTCTTCCTATACAGTATCAATTCCTATTGTCCGGAACATTTGTTCGTGTTATAATAAAAAGACTTTAAGAATATAAAACACGAAAACCAAAGGAGGGATTTCTGTTGGAACGATGTGATTTTTCTTCTATTAGCACATGCCTAAAAAATCAAATCAGTGAAAGCAATCAGATGAACCAACCTGATTTTTTATACGAATTATTTGAAGATTTTATGAATGATCCGATAAATGAAGATTTTTCTATGGATAATGGTCTAATTTGCCGCTGGATAACCGGACAAGCAAAAATCAGTCCCAAAATAACCTCATATTATGCAAAACCCAGCAATCAGAAAAAACTGGCAACAACCATTCAGCGGAACTTACTTCCCTTAATGGCAGACTGCAACATGGTTATACAGGACATTTACACGTTATTCATACAGGACGATACGATTTCGGATACAAAAAAGCAGGAACTTGTATCTCTATATAAACCTTCTGATTCAAGGCTGTTGTTTTTAGCAAAAGTACTTTCTTTTGGTATGGAACGGCAATTTATTAAACGTGATACAAGAAATCAAAAACTGATTGCAGGAGGTGTTCTATCTCCGATTGTTCTGGATTACATTATGGACAGCGAAGTCCCAAAACCATGCCGTCATTTTCTAGGAAGAGAAGAAGAACTGGATGAACTCCATACTTTGTTTGAAGAGAACCGACATATATTTCTTTATGGAATTGCCGGAATTGGAAAAAGCGAGCCTGCTAAAGCCTATGCAAAGCAATACAGAAAACAGTACACCAATATTCTCTATATGGAATACACCGGTAATCTATATCAAGATATTGTAGACATGGATTTTATTGATGATCCACCAGAAATCAGTGAGCAGGAACGTTTTCAAAGACATAACCGTTTCTTACGCTCTTTGAAATCTGATACACTGCTGATCATAGACAATTTTAATGTCACATCCACACAGGACAGTTGCCTGTCAGTCGTATTAAAATACCGTTGCCGGGTTTTATTTACAACCAGAAGCCAACTGTCTGAATACTGTAGTTTTCAATTAAAAGAACTGAAAGATATACCCACTCTTTTTCAACTGACATCTGTATTTTATTCAGAAGCAGAGGAAAACCGGGCAATCGTAGAAAAAATCATAGAAACTGTACACTACCATACTTTTGCTGTCGAACTGGCAGCCAAACTTCTGGAAAATGGAATTTTAACTCCAGAGCAATTATTGATAAAACTTCAAGAGGAAAAGGCTTCTCTTCATAATGAAGATAAGATTAAAGTAATGAAAGATGGTCAGAGCAAAAAAGCCACCTATTACAACCATATCCATACCCTGTTTTCGTTATACTCCTTATCACGGAAACAGCAGGATATTATGTGCAATATGTGTTTTATGCCTTCATCTGGTATTTCTGCCCGTATATTTTCCAAATGGCTGGAGCTGCCTACTTTAAATGACGTGAATGATCTGATCGAGACAGGTTTTGTACAGTCAAGTCTCCGGCATACTATTTCTCTGCATCCAATGATTCAGGAAATTGCAGTTTCCGAGACCGCACCTTCTGTTACAAGCTGCCACACGTTATTGGATTCTCTGCAAAAAATATGTTTGATGCATGGCATTGAAGTTAGCTATTATAAAAAATTATTTCAAACAGTAGAAAACATCATGCTTTTCATTGAAAAGGACGATATTCCCCAATACCTGTTATTTTTAGAAGATGTTTTTCCATATATGGAGAAGTACCACTATCAAAAGGGTATGAAAAAAATCATCCAGGAACTACAGCATTTTATAAAAGCAAATACTTACGGGACTGCATCTGACCGTGCCTTACTATTGGATTATCAGGCAACTCTGGAACCCAAAACAGAAAAAGCGATAAAATTAGAAAAAGAAGCACTTGCTCAAATAAAAGAAACCACAAAAGAAAATGCCCACCTGGTTTCCAACCTCCATTCCAATCTTGGAGGGCTTTACCGAATCAACGGACAACTTGATCTCGCTAAAAGGCACATGAAAATGGGTATCTCTCTTTTACAACAATACCAGCTTCTTTATACTAATGACAGTATTCCTCAGATTAATAATTATGCTGTCCTCTTAATTGAAATACAAGAACCTGACCTTGCCCTGTCTGCTCTTCAGAAATTAGCACAGATTATCAAAGAATATAATTCAAACCACTGTTTGGATTATGCCCAGGTACAGGAATCCCTTGGAAGTATCTGCCTGATCACTGCAAATATTTCGCAAGCGAAAACCCATTTTAAAAAAGCCTTGAAAATTTATGAGGATATATGGGCAGACGAACCCGAATTGATTGAAGAAAAATATCAAGCAATTCAAGAATTGTATCCACAAGCTGGAATTGCTCTGGCAAAAAGTATTCTTCTCACCAAGCACTAACGGTTCCTACAAACACTTGTAAAATATATTGCCTCAATAATGTAAACGCCTAGTTTTGAGATACACTCCAAGACTAGGCGCTTGTCCATTTCCATTTTTTCTTAGACATGGAGCGTTTACATAAGGATCACTTTTCTTTTTTTGACACTTTTCGCTCCTCCTATCTCAAATTTTTTATAGTCTAGGTATATTGCCTTCATCAATGCCTGAGAACTTGTAAATATGCTCCTCTGCTTGTTCAATCTGCGATACATTACAATCATCTCGTCATCAACCTACTGTTTGATACAATATGTCAAATGCATAGTGGCTCAGTTCTATTAGAAATTTATATCTCTAACTCCGCACCAATTCTAAAATTCCTTTTGAAAGGCGATATACTTTATCAACACTTTCCAGTTCTTTATACTTATGCGTAATAAAAACGATAGTCTTATTTTTTAATTCACTATGTAATAACTCACGTAAAGCTTCATTTGATTCAACATCAAATCCTTCTGTAGCCTCATCCATAAGTAAAATGTCTGCATTTTTCAGCAGAGCCCTAGCTACAGCTATCTTTTGTCTTTCTCCTCCAGAAAGTTTTGCACCATCTTGTCCAATTTTTTGTCCAAATCCATGATCCAATTTTTCAATAAAACCTAAAGCACCACTTTTTCTACATGCTTCAACAACTGCATCTCTTGACGCCTTTCCATCGATATTAACATTCTCCTCTATAGTCCCTTGGAATAGATATGGCCTTTGGCTTATAACCGCAATTCTATTTCTCATATCTTGTATATCCATCAATTCCACAGGAGCTCCATACAATTTTATTATTCCTTTTTGTGGCCGGTAGAATCCCGCCAAAAGGTTCAAAAGTGTTGATTTGCCACTTCCATTTTCTCCTACGATCGCAATTCGTTCCCCTTTTTTTACACATAGTGAAATACCATTTAAAATAGGGTGTCCTGGTTCATAACCAAAGACAAGATTTTTTACTTCAAAAACCATATCCCTATCTTGATAAATTTTCTCAGGTTTCATTTCACATAATTTCATTTCCAATTCTTCCGGTTGTCCCCATAACTCAAAAAGACGTTTTGCCGATGGCTCAATTTGCGCAAAATAATATTTAATGTTTATCAATGCTGAAATTGGATTTACAACATATGCACTATATGTAATAAAAGCAAATGCTCCGCCTATAGTGAATTCTCCTTTTATTATAAAAAGCCCACTTAATATATATAATAACGCATTTACAACCGTGTCTATTACTACAACACTGACAGTACTATATTCATCTAGCATTGCGTTCTTTTTATATGAATCCATCAAATCTTTTTGCAGACCTTCAAATTGAGATTTTTTTACCTGAAACAGATTCCAGAGCTTCATTTCATGAATTCCATTTATACACTCGGCAAACCAACTCATAAACTTTCGTTTATCCTCAATCCACTGTTCAAACACTTCCCGTTTCTTGTTTGCACAATAGGACACTATTATAAATTTCAGTGGAATAATTGCTTCTATCAATATTGCTAATTTCCAGTCTAATAAGGACAGCCCAACTACTCCTCCTATTATTTGGAGAATTGATGATATAGAAAACTGAGTAATCTGATCCACAACAGATGACACATTATCAATATCCATACCAATTGTATTTATAATCTCTGCACTTCCTCTTTCAGCAAAATACTGTATTTTCATCCTATTGATTTTCCAGTAAGTCTTTTTATAGAGAGAATGTGTAAACTGATTATGTACATTTGAAAATAATTTTGTTTGGATTATATTTAACTCTTGCTGGGTTAAAGAAATTATTATTAATATAACAGAAAATAAAAGAATGTATTTCATGTTTTTCTGCAATATACCACAATCTGTTATTTGTCTTATAAGCAGTGGGTGTATAAACGTTATGAATGATGAACCCAAAAGGCAACAGATAATCCCTGGAAAATACTTTTTATATTCACACAACATTTTACAAATTCGATACCATGTTTTCCCATTTTCTCTCATATCCAATTGCCATCCTCACTATTCGTTAAGCAAAATATTGACAAACAAGCTCATATATATCCTCTATATTGTAAGTGATTCCTATTCGATCTTCTGCATACAATTCATACATATTATTTTTACGCACAATATACATATCTATATCTGATGCCTTACTACTTTCAAATATTTCTTCCTCTTGATTCAAAAGAATAATATCAGGTTCATAAGCTATATATACTGTATAAAGGATATCGTTCAATGACTCATTGGAATCGTCATAATATTCTAAAGGAATTACATTTTCATCTAAAGGATTTTTCTGCAGATTTATTGCGTAATAACCGTTCTGACTAAACATCACTTTTAGCTGTATCATTTCCTCGTAATCTAAATCAATACCGGCAATTACCGGTATCTCTATATTGGTTTTATCCCTTATTACATTTTCTAGTATATCCGGATAATCAGATTTATGCGTTGCTATAGTCATCAAAAAGTCCATAACATCATCAAATCCTGCTGTGGGCTTTCTGTTTAAATATGTAGCAATATGTCCAGTGACAACAGGAGCCGCATAACTATTGGCTTGATTTACGATCCCATTCCACGAAAAATTTGCTATAATAGAATTCTCAATATTATAACCTTTTTGTTCTTGAAACAGAATTTGACCATTTCCCAAAAGACCATAACGATCCTGCCTGACACCAAAAACACCTGGATATGCAGCTGGATAAGTCTTTATATTTCTGTTATGATATGCTGCTACTATAATCGCATCAGCATCAAGTAATCTTTTTATTTGAATCCATAAGGGTTTAATATCAAAATAATTGATTGTTCCAAGACTCATGTGAATTAACTTTATTTTATTTTGAATACACCATTCCAAAGCTTCCAGCAAAACTGTGATCTGTGTTGTTCCTGCAGAGTCAGTCACATTCAAGTCCCATAATTCTATATCACTACATATGCTTGTGATAATTCCGACGCATACAGCGCCATGGAATGATTTATCGTCTTTATACTCACTTGGATCGCATTTAGAAGCCAAAAAAGATTTATGAACAATCCTTTGATTCCTGTTATTTCTCATATGATAAGGTATACCGTTATCAATCAATGCGAGCTTAATCATTTGCACTATTCCTATTCTTACCTGTTATATATCCAAGCCAAATATCGCATATTTATTATTCTCATGATAAACCTTGTAATTCTATGGTCAATAAAAATTCAAGTGTCGCTGAACCCTAATATGCTTCTCCAATCACACTGCCATCATAAGCATTGATCACATAAGAAAGCTCCTGTAGAGAATTTCCACCAATACTTTCCCTGACAGTAAAAATCCATGCTGGAACCAACCATGCGTGTTTCGGCTCCTGATAGGCTGTGGTATAAGTATACTGCAATTTTGCGTTTACCACATCATACTCCAGTGCGGTAGTGTCGTTGGCAGACTGGCCTTTTCCGGAATACCAATAAAAAATCTGATCTGTCAGCTTTGCCTGTATTTTTTCAAAAGGCAGAAGCTTTGTATTTTCCGTCACCGTACAGACTTCTTCCGATATCCCATCCCATTTAAAATATTTAATTCCTTCCTCTGTTATCAGAATAGAGATTGTTTCTACCTGGAACGGAGGCACATAACTATCCACTGTTTCTTCCGCAACCACGCCATCAGGAACTGAAGTAATACCCTCTACACTTTTCGAAAAACAATACAGATATCCCGGTAATCCTCTATCCAGATCTCCCTGCCACAAAGCATCACTACCAAGTCCCAGACCATTGCGCTCTGAACATGCGCCATTCGGGAACCACACGGTACGATCAGAATCTACAAGGCCCATTCCATCGATACCTAAATCCTCTAAAACTTGTTCTGCCTGTTCCTTTCCATCTTCCTCTGTAAAGGTGATCTTGTCCATGCACTTTCGATACGCATCTGCCAGTTCATGAAATTTCTCTGTATAGCCGTTGGTATCCATGCCAAAGCTACTGTAATACTCACTCTGCATTTCCTCAGTTTCTATTGTTTCTTCTTCTATAAAATTAGAACCCTCCATCCAGAGAAAACTACTGTCATTGTCAATTTCCTGATTATACCGCTCTGCTTCTATATATGCCTTCCTGTCCTCGCCCACATCTGCAGTAAAATAATCCTCTGTATCTGTGTTTTCCAATTCAGTACTCATCCAACTCCGTGCCGCTTCCACACCGTGATCCTCTGTTTTTTTTTGAAATTTTATCTCCATCTTTTCCGGTGCAGACGCTTCATCCGGTGCAAGCTCCATCCCCTCTCGGGTTGCGTTTTGAATCCCTGCAATCGATGTAGAATATGCTGATTGCAAGTAACTTCCTTCCTTGCTGGAAATCCTGTCTAACACTTCCTGATACGCATCCTTTGTCACCATCTGTGGCATATATAGTTCCTCACCGTCCGTAAAATAATCAATCAATCCATTCAGTTCTTCCTGCGTTAACTCGTGATTTTGCATCTCTATGACTGGAAGATTGCCAATGCTTTGTTCGCCCAACTTAATATCTGCCTGGATAACCACACGGTCGTTGCTTTTCTTTTCTTCAAATTTCCAATGCGTTGGAACATTTGTCTCTCTCTTTTCTCCTTTTTTAAGAGGTTCACAGACAGCCGCCTCGCTAATCCCATCCACTTTGCTGACTACCGAACTCTCCTCTGGTGTTTCCTGACAGCTGGAAAGAATAATACACAACGCACCTACCATAATTGCTAGAACACTTTTTTTCATTTTTCCTCCATATATCTTATAGAATTGTCGCTTTTTCACGAAACTTCAATTATAAACTCTTTAACTTATAAATACCTTCCTGACACTATTAACGTTTTCGTATATTTTTTAGAAACAGACTACCTTATTTATTTTAATGTATAAGGCAGTCTGTTCTATGTACTAGTAATCCAAAGAACGATCATAAAAATATTTCTGCATTGGTGTTTGAATGCATTTAATTAATACCTTTCCCATATTCTTTCCCCCGTATTTTTATTTTATCTGCGTCAGGACACCTGCATCCATCTCACAGATCGTATCGCAGAGCCATTCGATCTCCAGCATGTTATGTGCTGCGATAAGAATAGTCTTCCCTCGTTCCTTTAATCCCCGCAAAAGCTCGCAGACCTCTCCTGCCCCCTGCTTGTCCAGACCATTAAAAGGCTCGTCCAATATCAAAAGCTCCGGATCTTCCATGATTGCCTGTGCGATACCAAGACGTTCACGCATTCCAAGAGAATACTGTCCTACCTTCTTTTTAGACAGAGGATCAAGCCCTAGGGCACGCATCGTCGCCCTCACATCGTCATCGGAAATACGGTGTTTCAGAGACGCCAGTCTCTTTAAATTCGCAAAACCGCTGAGATCCAGAAAGAAGCCAGGGTTTTCAATGATAATGCCTACGGAATCTGGAAAGTCCAGCTCCTTCCCGATCTGTTTTCCCCCTACGAGCACTGTGCCGCTCTCAGGTTGTAAAAATCCACAGATGCATTTAAACATTACGGTTTTCCCTGAACCGTTAAACCCCATAATCCCATGAATCTTCCCTTTTTCAAAATCATGGGTAATGTTCTTTAATACTTTTTCTTTTTGAAAGGATTTTGTCAGTCCCTTCAACCTGATTGCATATTCCATTTTGCCCTCCATTTATTCGTTTGTCTGCGTAAAAGAGAAATTATAGCCCTTAATTCGGACGGCTGACAAGCCGATCAGCGCTATGATTAATATTGCAAATATGAACATGCTCATCCCGATCCCTGGCAGGTAATCATAACCAAAGCTGTGCATGGGAAAGGTAGCTTGGTTCAACGGAGACAGCCAGCCGCAGAACACGTTCGCCCTATATTCCTGACTTTCTGTAAAATGAAACAGTTTCCGGAAAACATCTGGGTTCAGCAGGAGCCCATACAGACTGACTGCAAAAGCACCGATCACCCCTGCCATATTTCCCGCAGCCAGATTTAAAAACAACATGAGAACTGCGATAAAAAGAGTATATAAAAGTACAAGTCCAAACACTATTGCTGCGCACATATAAGGAGTTGAGCTTTCCATTGTTTTTATGGAAACAGGAACGGTTATGCTCTCCCCACCGCCATAGCCCAACATTGCCGCTGTTTCGCTCCACACATTTCCCGTAAAGGAAAAGGGAGCTCCCATAATTCCAAGCATCACAGCCAAAAAAATATTATAGATCACAGTCGCCAGGATCACATAGATAATCTGACCCGCAAGCCATATCTTCCGTTTTGTGCGTACAAGCCAATACGGAGTTGCCTGACTGATAAATGGCATGTCCGCAAAGAGCAGGATTAAAAGCAGGGAGGACAGCATAACAGAGGATGCATCCCCATATGTCCAAATAAACGGCTCGAATACCTGAAGGATTGTCTCATATTTTATCGCATGGGAAATAATCTGATCCGACAGCATCAGACATAATATAGCTGCCAAAATAAAGGTCATCCAGATCCTCGGACTTTTTTTCCATCCATAGAAATTCTGGCCTGCAATCCAAAAAGCCTGTTTAATATCACGCATACCGCAACCTTCTTTCTATTGCGCACATAAAGATCAGTGCCGTTAAAAAACTTCCAACCGCTAATATAGCAATGCAGAAGATATCATTGTAGTAAATAGACGCCGCCCAATAGCGGGGACTCAGAAAGAATGCTTTTTGATAGTAACGCTCCTGAAATACGGTCAGGACATAATAAAGAATAAAAGGAACGGCATAGGACATATAGCGATTTTTTGTTATGACAGCCGACGTACCGCCAATTAGCGCCCAAAAAGCGCCATTTAAAAACAATCTCAGAAAGCTTACCGCCGTTCTGCCCACAAGCACTGCCATCTCATAATTTCCGTCAATCAGAGAAGGATACTGACCGAACCTCAGTATACAGATTACAAGAAGGAACACCATGGCTAAAAAAGCTGTCAAACCTCCGGAGACCAACAATCCTGCTGCTTTTCCTACGAGATACTGTTTTCTCCCTGAACGGATATAACTGAACAGAAAAAAACGACTGTGCAGCTCAGCCTCCGTATTCTCTCCACCCGCAAAAGCAACAGCAATGGGAACAAACAGAAGCATATTAACGCTGTTCATACAATAGGTGTATGCTACGAACCAGCCTGGTCCTTCTGCAGATCCGCCTGCATTTATGATCTTCTGCAACATCTCATGCTCAGACATCAGGGTAGCCGAAACGATTAGAAAAATCCCCAAAATAAAGCGAATGCTTCGAATATTGTTTTTTATGTCCGTTGCCAACACATTTCTCATACGCTTTTCTCCTCACTTCAAACAGCTATAGACTTGATTTTTTTATTTTTATAAAATCCTAGTTTTTTGCAATAATATCACTATTTGTATAAAACTACACTCCTTATCAAACAACAGTTAAGGACTTGCAAAAACTGTTGTTCCTACTGAAAGCATTGCAACAGCTGTAAAAATTGATAATATTTTAAATTTTCTATTATTCTAAGTTCTACAAATACATAAGCCGCCAGTTAAGTACGATTAGTTTTATTATAATTCAATAAATTCCATCCAACTTTCCACATTTTATTGTACAATTTTACCATTTATATAATAACATGTCAACATTTAATGAACGTTTATAACAAAAAAATGCAGGGCTATAAAAAACTAAAGAAATTGCTCTATTTTACAAAATTATATCCTATTTTTCAATTCCAACTCAATTTTCCCTCAATGTCTTTTTCCTCCAACTTTCGTATGCTTATCTCACAGCAAAGCAGTACCACACCGGTACAGCCTGCTGAATTAATCAATACGAAAATGGAGGTGTTTTTTATGCGAGAACTCAGAAACACAAAAATCATTGCTGTAGATCACGGCTACGGCAACATGAAAACAGCAAATACCGTCACACCAACCGGAATCAAAGCCTATGAAACAGAACCCATCTTCACCGGGAATATTCTGGAATATAACGGCATTTACTACCGGATTGGCGAAGGACACAAAGAATTTATCCCAGATAAAGCTATGGACGAAGAATATTATCTTCTAACTCTCATGGCGATTGCAAGGGAACTGAATGTCTTTTCCATCCGTGAAGCAGACGTTCATCTGGCTGCCGGGCTTCCTCTGACATGGATCAGAAACCAGAGAGAAGATTTCCGTTCCTATCTGCTCCAGAATCCAGAAGTCCATTACCGATTTAACAGCAAAGAGTATCATCTCCGTTTTGTGGGATGCAGCCTTTACCCGCAGGGATATCCGGCTATCGTAAACCGACTTGGAGATTTCAAGGGGACAAATCTTCTTGCAGATATCGGCAACGGAACCATGAACATTCTGTATATCAATAATAAGAAAGCACAGGAAAGCCGGTGCTGGACAGAAAAGTTTGGCGTAAACCAATGCATGATTGCCGCTAAAAACGCTGTTCTGGACAACTTCGGAGTAAAGATTGAAGAATCTACCGTAGAGCAGATTCTGCGGTTTGGAACCGCTGACATTTCAGCGTCTTATCTGGATTGTATTACTGCTGTTGCCAGACAGTATGTCACAGATATTTTTGCCACGCTCCGCAAATATGAATACAATCCTGGCCTGATGCGCCTGTATGTGGTCGGAGGCGGTGGATGCCTGATCCGTAACTTTGGAGCGTATGACAAATCACGAGTTACCATCCTTGATGATATCTGTGCCACTGCCAAAGGTTATGAATCTCTGGCTTATATGAGCCTGAAAAGGAGGGGATAAGCCATGCAGAACCATATCCGCAACACAAACCTGCGATTTAATCTGGACAAAGACCAGCAGCGGAGAGCCTGGGAATATTTACAGACGATGGACAGACAGAATTTTAAATCTTACAGCCAGGTAATCTCCCTTGCACTGGTCGATTATTTTGACCGCTACTACCGCACTCAGGCTGATCCCTATCTGGAAACAAGGGAACGGGAAGAACTTTTTGTGAAACAGATTGTAGAAGCAGTAGAACACAGCCTGAAACAGTCATTGCCGATTTTTCTGTCCGGGCTGACTGCAGGCATGTTGGAAAGGGAATCCCCCATCAGGATGCCCTTTCCAGCTCCTGAAAAAGAACAGCCGGATCGTGATATAGACTGGGATTTTCTTGGAGAATAAACCATTGTGATTGGAGGTGAACACATGACGGACTTTCTGACAGCAGACACAAGCCTGCCATCTTATATGATGTTTCCCCGTTTTCTTCTGGACATGGAAATAAACGAAACTGCCAAAATGCTTTATATGATCCTGCTCGACCGTGCAAGGCTTTCCCAGAAAAATGAGGGCTGGTCAGATACAAATGGTCATGTGTTCCTCTACTTTACGATTGAAGCACTGGCAGAAGTTCTCCACAAAAGCCAGATGACGGTGAAAACTGCTCTGGCAGTACTGGAAAAACAAGAGCTTATCTTCCGAAAACGGCAGGGACCCGGACACCCTAATCGGATCTATGTAAAAATCCCGAAAGAAACCCTCAGCAATACAGACAGAATTCTTTCCTCAAGACAGACAGAAAACTGTCCTATTGACAGACAGGATTCTTTCCCTGATACAGACAGAAAACTGTCCAGTAATAAGAAAGAGATAAAAAAGAACCATTTAACAATAAGAGGGAGTAAAGAGCCACGCTCACCCTATGGAACATTTCAAAATGTTTTTCTGTCAGAGACGGAGCTGGAAAATATCCGGCAGACAATCCCTGACTGGCAGGACTATATGGAACGCTTATCCGGTTATATGGCTTCTACCGGAAAGCAATACCAAAACCATGCAGCTACCATCATCCGTTGGGCAAGACAGGATCATCCTGTTTCCCGGCAACGAAATTATGAAAGTGAGGAATACGAAACATTATGACAACATTTACAGAAAAACCAACAGCTATCACACCAAACAGAGAGCTTCAGTCTGATGAATATTTTAACGAAACAAATCACCTGATCTACTGTTCCAAATGCAATACGCCAAGACAGTGCAGGCATGAATTACAGGGAAAGGTTCTTATTCCTTCCATCCGCTGTAAGTGCCAGCAGGAGATCTTTGAACAGGAGGAAGCCCAGAGAAAACTTCATGAAAAGCAAATGGAAATAGAGCATCTCAAAACCAGCGGCTTACAGGACAAATCACTTTATGACTACACCTTTGCCAAAGATAACGGCAGCAATCCGGAAATGAAACTTGCACACAATTATGTAAGTAACTGGGAAGAGATGAAAGCAAACGCTTCCGGACTTCTCATCTGGGGCGATGTCGGTACTGGAAAATCTTTCTTTGCAGGCTGCATTGCCAATGCCCTTCTGGAAAAAGGCGTCCCGGTACTGATGACCAACTTTTCCCGGATTCTGAATACCCTTACCGGAATGCATTTTGAAGACAGGAATCAGTTCATCCACAGCTTAAACCGCTACAGCCTTCTGATCATTGATGACCTCGGAATTGAACGGAACTCTGACTTTGCACTGGAACAGGTATTCAATGTGATTGACAGCCGTTACCGCAGTAAAAAGCCCCTGATCATAACAACCAATCTCACTTTATCAGAGCTGAATAACGCCGCTGATATCGCACACAAGCGAATTTATGACCGGATTCTGGAGAGATGTGTTCCCATCCGTATCAATAACCGGAATATCCGTCAGGACAATGCAACAGCTAATTTAAAAAAAACGAAAAAAATTCTGTTAGATAATCACACTTCAAACCAGAGTTGAAACAAAGCAGCATCGCACAATAACTATTTTTCACTGACAGTAGTACTACTTTCTTTTCTTATTTATCACCAGAGACATGCCACTGTCAGTTATCTAAAACTATAGTACTAAACCACAAGATTTTAAAACTAAATCGCCCGGATACGGGCATAAAAAGGAGGTGCCAGATATGGCAAATAAAAGAATTATGACACCAGAAGAAAAAGTGCTTTTACAGGCAAAACACAGACTGGAAGAAATCGAAGCAAGAAACCGTAAAAAGGAACGTAATGCCAGAACACGCAGATTGATTCAAGAAGGAGCGATTCTGGAAAGCATTGCTCCACATATTAAAGAAATGGATTTAGATACCCTAAAGCGGGAGCTGATGCTCCGGCTAAGAGGAATGTAAATACACAAGTTCTACTCCCGAAGGGCGCACTTACTCACCACCCGATAAATCGGGCGGTGGTATCCCCTACGGGGCTCGTGCGCTCTGCCGAGGGCTATCCGCTGTTGCAGGCAACATCGAAAGGAGGTGCCAGATATGGCAATTTATCATATGCAAGCCAAGGTCGTCAGCCGTGGTTCCGGGCGGTCTGCTGTCGCTGCATCTGCTTATATGAGCTGTAGCCGCATATACAATGATTACGATGGCATCCAGCATGACTACACCCGAAAACATGGACTGATCTATCAGGAAGTAATGCTTCCCCCTATGGCTCCGCCTAAATGGAAAAACCGGGAGCAACTCTGGAATGCTGTAGAAGCTGCTGAAAAAACAAAAGACAGCCGACTGGCAAGAGAATTTGTTGTCGCACTCCCTATTGAGTTGGATAAAGACAGCAATATTTCTCTTCTTCAGAATTTTATTCAAAAGAATTTTGTAGATATGGGAATGTGTGCCGATTTCGCCATTCACGATACAGATGGTCACAATCCCCATGCACACATTCTACTTACTGTCCGTCCATTAAACGAAAACGGAACATGGCAGTATAAAACCGAAAAAGAATATCTATGCATCAAAGATGGAGAGGAAAAGGGATTTACTGCTTCTGAATTTAAGGATGCTCAGAAAGAGGGCTGGGAAAAACAGTATCGTTATAAAGCTGGGAAAAAGAAAGTATATCTGACTCCCTCGGCAGCACAGGAGAAAGGTTATGAACGTATCGACAAACATCCAAAAAGCACCCGGTATGGCAGACAAAACCCGATTTCCGAACAATGGAACAGTGAGGAACAGCTCTGCCTCTGGAGAGCAAACTGGGCAGATGCCGTAAATAAAATGCTTGCCCTTAATCAGATAAATGCCGCCATTGATCACCGCAGTTTTGCAGCTCAGGGAATCACTGAACAGCCAACCATCCACGAAGGCTACATTGCCCAGAATATGGAAAAGAAAGGCATGATAGCAGACCGGTGTGAAATCAACCGTCGGGTTCGTGCGGATAACAGAATACTACGGGAATTAAAAACACAGATAAAAAAATTGGTTCAAGCTGTCGAAAAATCTATTCCGGTAATTGCAGAAACATTAGAAGCAATCCGCAATCATATGATTTTTACACAATATCATTTACTTCATAATGAAATGCAAAAAGAAGTGATCCATGACTGGATGCAGCATTTTCGTCCTATCCTAAATAAATATGATACCATTAAGAAAAAGCTCAAAGCGAAAGTTACTGAAAAGAAAGAACTAAATGTGCAAAAAAGTAAAACCAGTATTCTAAATCCTTTCCAGCATATAAAGTTAAACCAGCAGCTTACAACCGTAACAGAAGAAATCGAGGAACTGAAATCTGCCAAAGAACAGCTGCTGTTTCAGGCTGAATGCTCCACAGAGAAAGATATGGCGAGCCTTTCCAGAAAATACGACCAGATGGATAAGAATCTGGATATTCTCGATTCTCAGGATATGGCTCTCAAAGAGCAGCTTGAAAAAGATGCTGTCGCTTTCCAAGAGGAAAAACTCCGGCCTAAACCAGAGCAATATACAGAATTACTGGATGCCAGAATCCAGATACGACCTACTTTCCGAGAGAAACTGATTGAGCAGCTCAAAGGTACTTTTGGTGAATATTATGACTATCACTATCGTGATATCGCAACCCATGAAGTGGATGATCTCAATATGGAAGATCCCTATAGCTTCTCTCATCGTACCTGGGAACTTGAATATCAGAGGAAACAGGAATTGCAAAAAAAACATCCTGTTCAATCCAGGCAAAAATCGCACAACACAGAACTATAATGTTTAAACTACTAATATAAAAAATATCCCGTTTTCTCAAAACAGTTATATTGCTTCATCCCAATAATTCACAAACTGCTAACCACCGAGCAAAAGTGAGGCACAAAGTGCGTAAGCATAATTTGATTTCTTTCCGCTTACGCACTCTCTTTTTATCTTGAGCAAAAAATTCCTACTTTGTAAAGCCAACAAATGGGGTTTGGGGGGCTCCCAAAGTGCGTTTGGATATCCAAACGCTATGCTTGCAAAACCAGTTCCACTAATTTCCCTCGATACTCCCTTCTTCTAAAATCAATGATAATTATAACATTGCCAATTTTGTAAAGTAATAATCAACTTAAAATATAGACGACAAACAATAAAACCATGATACTGTTACAAAAAGCAGTAGCATGGTTTCTTTATATTTCATTATAGATTTTCTCTATCTATCATATTTTCTATTGTTTCTGAGAAACAACACTCTTTCAAATCAATACTTTTGTCCATCTTCACAAGATTTGTATATTTCTCATCTGTATAGTGTTTTGATATTACAGCAAATACTTTATATGTAGGCTGTGCTGTTACATCTCTGATGTCCTTTTTCAGCAATGTGTTCGGTACATTTAATTTCGTATTTTTATCTTTTACGAAGCCAATACAACCACATATATTCCCGGCAGCTTTTTCTGTATATAATTTCGGTCCTCGATCTGTAAATTCTCCTATCATTGTTACGTTTTTCTTAATAAGCATCATACGTTCCAATATATCCAATTTTTGCCCCGTAGAGCCATCTTTTGCAAAAACAAAATCATTTTCTGTTAATCGCTTATCCAGGCATTTCTGGTAAAAATGAATTGCAGAAGCTGTCTCTTTTTTATTCAATCGAACTCCTGTCAAATGTAAAAAATTGTATCTATGGAAAACAACTTCATATCCCTGTACAGATGACAAAATCTTATTACTTTCCTGTAATTGCTTATTCACCTCTTTCGGTAAGCCATATAGGAACAAAACCTTCTGATCCTCAAGATGTTCTTTATATAGTTGTGCCGCTTTTGTCATAATCTGAATTGCACGTCTTTTGTCCATAACTTAATCCTTATCCCATAAAATTTAGAGAAGGGAATGTTCACGCCGCAGCACTAAACATTCCCTTCTCATGGTTGATTTTTCCGTTGTCTGCCAACCTCCAGCACCTTCGTCTGGAAAATATCAGGTTTTTCCGTTGCCTGCCAACCTCCGACACCTTCGTTCGGAAAACGTATCAGATTTTAGGTGTCAACCCACCGCTGATGCACAGCTTTTCTAATTACATTTTACACGAACTATGTGGAAAATGCAATTACAATTTTATCTTATGATGCCCTGCTACATTTTATACACTATTTATCTTACATTTCATTCTTGATAAATTATCTCTTTATCCACAATCTCCCTCGCACATACTTGTATATTGTTCATTCTTCCTATCCATTCCAAGACATTTTCCACCTTTAGCTGTTCTGTAATGCCTTGTGCCTGTTTCATCTGTTCTACAAGTCTTTCAAAGCGTTCCTGTGCCTGTTCTTCTATATCAGCCAAATAACCATTCAGCCTGCCGCTTGTAAGCATATTCAGATATAGCAATCTGCGGTATTCCTTCAAATACCGCAAATGTCTTTGTCCCCATACACCGACAACCCTTTGTTCTTCTTCCTTCGGTAAGGTAAGAGCAGGGATAAGATAATCCCCATGTCTGATATAAGTACCGCCCATCTCTTCAAAAATTGTTTTCTTCATTGTCTGTTCTACCTTTCTTATCGTTCTCTATTCATAGATTTTCTTTACGACCGTTCCAATTTTACAGTAACAATAATTCTTCAATTTTCAGTTCACATTGCCCCTCCCGAAGAAGTATGATAGAATAATTCTATTAAATTGAATCGGAGGTGCCACATGGCTATCAGTTCCAACAATATTCAGGTCTATACTACTTTGTCCAAAGAACTGGTTGCTGAGATTGATAAGGATGCAAAAGCGAACTATCGTACACGTTCCCAGCAGATTAACATGATCCTGACCGAGTATTATAAGACTCAAACAACAACCAAACATGAATCCGAGTAAAACACTGAATTGCCTGAAAACACAGGAAATATCAGTGTTTTCTTATGTTTTCCCTTAATTATAAGGTTCATGAGAACCATAATTATTCCCAAAGCTGACGTTTATAACGATCGGTTTTCTCATCTTCACTGCCTGCCGTATCAGGTAATCAATACCCTCCATCAGCTCCGTTGTCCGCGGAAATGAATTTTCCCGTGGATTTCCCATCTTTACCACCAGAAGATCACTTCTATACGCAACGCCTCGCTTCACTCCCTCCGATGCTCTCCCATTTCCTGCTGCTATTCCAAGAACTGCTGTTCCATGTCCGCTGAAATCCCCAGACGGAACAAGGCGCCTGCCTTCGGTTTCCCCGAGTGCAAGCGCCTCATCAATTTCTTCCTTCGTATATTCAGTTCCTGATACATAGTTTTCCGGTGGATTTCCAGCTACACTCTGATCCCACAGTCGCAGGATCCGGGTACTTCCATCCTCATTTCTGAAATCCGGATGAAAATAGTCCACCCCGGAATCCACAATACCCACCAAAATCCCCTTGCCGGTTAAGCCATCGGCTCCATTCTGCACCGGCAAAATGCAGCTTGCCTCCCGCTCTTCAAAGGTCTCAAAATAAAGTCTCTTAGGCTTTTCTATAAACTCGATCTGCTCTCTAACTGAGTATGCAGAAATTTCCGTTTCCGGCAATGTCACTACTGCATAGCTGCCAAGCAGCGGGACCACCTGGATCCTCTCACCACCAAGTCCGCTTTCCGGACCGCTGTATTTCACGATCACATCCCACAGCCTGGTAGTGGGATCATATCCCACATTCAGATTTTCCGATTTCGCCCGTTCCTGCGGCAGGGCATTCATGGCAAGATTAAGTAGATTCTCTAATTTCTGGTCTGGCATAAGGCTTTTATTTCCATTGATACATTTTTTTTATTATATGCAACGCCTTCGTTTAAAGCACCAACCATCTGTTCCAGTATTTCTCTTTTAATTCCGGGAACGAAGCTTAACAACTGACGAAGCGGCATTCCTTCCATCATCGCAGCCATCATTTCCTGATTATTTAAAAAGACCCTTGGTTTTTCTGTCAGCGCATTTATTTTGCGCTGCAAGCTGGAGGAAGGTAAAGAATTGCTGCAATATACAAACAAATCCATCCGTACGATCAGCACCTTTTTATGCTTCTCCAGCCAGAGCCACTTTCAGACTGCTTTCAAAAAGCAATTCGGAATGACTCCCAATGAATGCAGGCGCATGGAGTCATAAATCGTCTTTAGATATCTCAAAATTCCATGGATGTAAAAAGGTATGAGCCATTTATATGACTCATGCCTCTTCAGCCAAACAGAAATCCGTGATCTCATCCGATAATATTATGCCGTTGCTTTTTTATCATCTGTCTTCTCAAGCAGTTTCTTCACGCCCTGGATCGCTACCAGTACACCAAGGATCAGCAGTAATACTGCAAATACAAGCTGTAAGGTGTTTCCAAGATCCAGCCCTGTTGTTACCAGTGCCTTTGAAAGCTTTGTGATGGTCATGCCAAGTGCTGTGAAGGTAACTGCCATCATGAATACCATCGGGATCCAGAGCATACAGCCCTGACGTTTTGTTTTCTTTAAGAATACTGCACAGGCTACAAGAGCGAGTACAGATAACAGCTGGTTTGCGGAGCCGAACAGCGGCCAGATCTCAGCATAGCCGACCTTTGTAAGCATGTAGGCAAGTACCAGTGTAATGACTGTTGCGAAATATTTATTTGTTACTACCTTCAGGAACGGGCTCATGTTTTCCTCATCTGTATCAGAATCAAGGAAAAATTCCTGGAATGACAGACGTCCGACTCTGGCTACAGAATCAAGAGAGGTCAGTGCAAATGCGGATACAGCAAGGTTAATCAGGGTAAATACCAGGGAATGCGGAAGGCCAACTACAGAAAGGAAGTTTGCGATAGCACCTGCAAAAATCTGCGGCTGTGTTGTAAGTCCCTGTGCTGCTGCTTCACCGTCTGCAAAGGATGCAACTGCGATCAGTGCGATGATGGCAAGCATACTTTCCATCAGCATTGCTCCAAAGGAAACAGGAAGCATGTTTTTCTCATTTTTGATCTGCTTGGATGCAGTACCGGAAGATACCAGTGAATGGAAGCCGGAAACAGCACCGCAGGCAATGGTTACAAACAGGATCGGGAACATATACTGTCCGTCTACGTGAAAGCTTGTAAATGCCTTCAGGTTACAGGAAGGATTGGCAACAAATACACCGATAACCGCACCGACGATCATAAAAATGAGCAGATAGCTGTTCAGATAATCACGTGGCTGAAGCAGTGCCCATACAGGAGCGACACTGGCGATCAGGATGTATACAAAAATGATGATATGCCAGGTTCCAAGACTTACATACATGGGAAAATTAAGTCCCAGCACAATTGCTGCTACCAGCAGTAAAATTGCGACTGCAGTGTTGACCCATTTGTTGAATTTTGTATATTTAAGGAAAAATCCAAGTGCAACAGCCTCAAATATAAATAACATGGAAGTGGTTGCAACAGCTCCGTTTGCCGCTACCTTTGTAACTGTTCCTGCATCATTTGCGACAAATCCGTTAAAGGTTCCTGCTACAACATCTGCAAATGCGGCAACGACCAGAATACAGAACAGCCAACAGAATAAAAGAAATAATTTTTTTCCAAGCTTTCCGATATACGCTTCGATGATATATCCGATAGTACGTCCTTTATTCTTTACGGATGCATACATGGATGCAAAATCCTGCACAGCTCCGAAAAATACACCACCGATGAGGATCCATAACAGAACCGGCAGCCAACCGAAAATTGCGGCCTGGATCGGTCCGTTGATGGGACCTGCACCTGCTATGGATGCAAACTGATGTCCAAATACTACATTTGTATCAGCCGGTACATAATCAACTCCGTCCTCCATTTCGTATGCCGGAGTTTTTGCTTTCGGATCAATGCCCCATTTGTTCTGGAGATAACGGCCATACAGAAGATATGCGCCTCCGAGAACTACAATGGCTATGATCATCATTGTTATTCCGTTCATAATATCAACTCTCTTTCCTTTGTGTTTTTTATTTTATAATTTTATATATTAAAAAAGCCCTTGCTATCCTTTCGGATAACAAAGGCGGAATGTTCCGTGGTACCACTTTGTATTATCATATTTATCACTAAATACAACCACTTAGTGCTGTCTCTTCAAACAGCCTCTTCTGTAACGTGAAGACTACGTCCCTGCTTACTTAACCTTTCTATTCAGCGGGATGCTCCCAAGTGATATCACAAAATACCTTCTGCCGCTTCTCACCAGCTGCGGCTCTCTGTGATCCGGTCTGCTTCTTGTGATCTGTCCTGTTCCATGCATTTCTCTTTTTTATTTATCTAATGTTTTACTCCTTTTTTTATAAAAATTCAACAAATAATTTATATATATTTTATAAATTTGCATATGTTTTTTTATGCATTTTTTAGGTAAAAGCCAAAACACGGCGTATGTAACGAAGCCAGATCTGATCCCAGCTCTGCTTTACGATCCTTTTTCCGTCACATACGCCGCATTATCCATTATTCAGAAAATGTATATCTTACCATGTATCCTTTTCCGTCACCGGTTACGATCACGACTCCGCCATCGGGATTCTCGATCTTATCAATGATCGGAAATCTTCCTTTTTCTTTTACGAAAGCTTCCGGGCTCTCGATATTTGCTTCAATGATCTCCTGCTGAGAATGACGATCGCCGCCGCAGGGATTAATGGTTTCAATAATGATCTCATATTCCTTCATACCCTTCACCTCTTTCATTTAATGCAGTTTTTCAGTTCTTATACTTACATTTTATCGTAAAAATCCCGATCATGCAAAATGCGTTCTGCACAAATTTTCAGAGGATTTATTGGTATTTTTCACTACATTCAGACTTCTTCTGTTTCCGGATGTTATCTTCCTCAAAGAAGGCTTTTTTTATTCTACAAAGTGGATCCTGCTCTTATCAAAACGATCCTGCTGCTTTCTGCTCTCTGCCGGGTACCCCAGGGCAAAAAGAGAAAATACCTCCACATTCTCCGGAAGCTTCAGAATATCATGGACCAACGCCATACGATCCTTAAGCGGTGCAATTCCGATCCACACGCCGCCAAGTCCCAGTGCATCCGTTTCCAGCCAGATATTCTCCTGTGCGATAGACATATCGATCTGTGCCATATCCTGAACAGGCAATCCCTCTTTCCGATATACCGGAACGATCACAACCGGTGCACCTGCTGCACATCCGGAATAGGGAGTGGCTTTGGAAAGCTCCAGGATCTTCTCCTTATCTGTCACAACATAAAATTCCCAAGGTTGCTGATTACACGCGCTTGGCGCCTGCATACCTGCCTTCAAAATCTGAAGGATCTTTTCCTTCTCTACGGATTTATCTTCATATTTACGAATACTTACTCTGTGAAAAATATTCTCCATGCTAATTCCTCCTCGTCATACTCATATCACTTGTTACAATTCATACTCATCATACAGCTTCTGACGCCATTTTACATCCGTCATCACACGCTGCACTTCATCCGACCGTCCATCCAAAAACAAACGATTGATCACTCCCACCGGTATATCCAAATTATACCACATCATCAAAACATAAAAACCCCATAAAACGTATTTTTACGAACTCTACAGGAACTTAAAATGGAAAACGCTCCAGAATACGAAGCTTTCAGAATGTCCATACAGACAAGAATCCTATAAGATATAATAACCATACCACACATCAATAAACAAATCACTCAAAACTGTTCCAAAAATTCTCCCATAATCTGACACCGCCACCATCTGAAAACTCCCGGACAGCCAAACATCCGGGAGTTTTTCTTATATCACTTATAATCTTCAGAAATTATTTCTCCTGCACATTGATGATAACCTTCATGGTTGTCTCACGGTTCTCATCAATATACTGATAAGCCTTCAGATAATCTGCGAACTTAAATGTCTTTGAGATCAGCGGCTTTAAATGAACCTTTCCCGCATTTACAAGATCAATGGCATCTACATAATCATCATGACGGTACATCATAGTACTCTTGATATCCAGCTCATGGTCATTGGCAACAGCAAGGTCAACGGTTGCCATATCCGCAAATACCGCTACCAGTACGATCACGCTGCCTTTTCTCGCATACTGGATGGCCTGTCCCATGGTGATGTTATTTCCGGCACAGTCATAGATCACATCTGCCTTATCCGGACCAAATGCCTCTACCAGTGCCTCTCCGAAATTTTTCTCCTTTGTGTTTACACAGATATCAATGCCGCACTCTTTTGCTTTTGCAAGACGAAGGTCACTGACATCCGTGATCATAACCCTGGCTGCCCCCATTCCTTTGGCTGTCTGCGCAACAAGATTTCCGATGGGACCTGCACCGATCACTGTGATGTTCATCCCTTTTACATCGCCCATCTGCTTCACTGCATGGACTGCAACTGCCAGCGGCTCGATCATTGCACCTTCCTCGTAAGACATCTCCTCCGGGATCGGTGTTACCTTAGATGCATCTACTGCAAAGAATTCAGAAGCTGTTCCTGTTGTCTGGAAGCCCATAACCTTCAGTTCCTCGCAGAGATTATATTTTCCATGGCGGCATGGATAACAGTGTCCGCAGTATACCTGAGGCTCGATGGTTACTTTCTGGCCAACCTTAAAACCTGTCACATTCTTTCCAAGTCCCGTGATCTCACCGGATACTTCGTGTCCCTGTGTTACCGGATATTTTGTAAAAGGATGCTTGCCGTGATATACATGGATATCTGATCCGCAGATACCAATGTTCATGATCTTAACCAGAACCTGGTCATCTCCCACTTCCGGAACTGGAACCTCTCTGAAAATAATCTCTCCTGGATTTGTCATTACCTGCTGAAGCATCTTATTCTCCTCCTTTAATTTCTTTCTATTGCATATCATCTTTTATTAATTATTTTATTAAAGTAATTACATTATTATTCTTTTCTCCTGATCTGTCAAGATAGTTTTCTATGATTCTGCTTATTGAACAAGTTTGCAGCTTTGTTTTTATGCACATTCCATAATTATCGGTAAACGGAATAGTCAAGCGAATATTCGCAATACGCTTCGCTACTTGCTCATGACCGAATAACTCCTTCGCGGTTTATCGGTTAAAAAACAAAGCCTGCGGATTCAGCATTTCTGTAATCATATGCTGAATCCACAGGCTCCTTATACGCTTTAATAAATAATTTTATAGAAGTATGATATTCCTTTCCGGCAGGTTTGTAAAGGCTTTTATCAATACCAGCGTGTCATCGGCAGATCATTATTCACACCCTTGGTCATAAGAATCTGGTGAAGATCGATAATTCCGTTGTGGAAGGTTGCCGCACATGCTGACAGGTACAGATCCCACATACGCAGGAACTCTTCGTCAAACATAGTCTTTTCTTTTTCAATATTGTCCCGGAAATTCTTTTCCCAGTGAAGCAATGTCTTATTGTAATGCAGACGGAGATTTTCGATATCCAGGGTATGGAAATTGTCCTCTGCCATATGGTTCAGGATCTCACGTAAGCTCGGAACAGTTCCGCCCGGGAAAATATATTTCTTGACCCACGGATCACCCGGATGCTCCTTCAGAGCACTGATAAAGTGAAGCAGAAACAGTCCACCCGGCTTCAGAACCTTTTCCACACAATCAAGAAACAGCTGATAATTATCACGTCCAACATGCTCCAGCATACCGACACTGACAACACGGTCAAACTGATACTCCTTCTTCGGCAAATCACGGTAATCCATCAGCTCTACCGTAAGATAATCTTCCAGCCCCTGATCCTTGATCCGTCTCTGAAATTCTGCATACTGTTCATGACTTAAGGTGATACCGGTACCATGAACCTTATATTTCTTAGCTGCCTCGATCAGCAGAAAACCCCAGCCGCAGCCGATATCCAAAAGACTCATACCCTCTTCCAGATGTAATTTTTTAAGGATATAATCAACTTTATTTACCTGTGCCTGATACAACGTATCATCCTCATGGATAAAATACCCACAGGAATAACTCATAGTCTCATCCAGCCAAAGTTTATAAAAGTCATTTCCAATATCATAATGGCTGGTCACTTCCTTTTCCTGGTTCTTCTTTGATGTTGAACTGAACATGATCTTTTTCAGAGCAGATTCATTGGTAGAAAATTTCCCCATCTGACCCAGAAAATGATCCAGCGCTTCATAAAGATTTCCCTCGATATCCAGATCCCCACGCATATACGCCTCACCCAGTGCAAGGGATGTGCTCTTCATCAGATCCGCCAGAGGAATCGCTTTCTTAAAATTCACCGTAAATGTAGGTTTGCCCTCTCCGATGTGATACTCGGAATTCTTGAACTTTACCAGAAATGGATAATCTGTAAAGCGTTCAAGGAACTGTACCATTGCTTTCTCTTCCGTCTTCTCCTGTAATGTCTCAAACATAATAGTCTACCTCCTTTAACACAGCACTATGATACACCCGGAGGAAGGCTTTATGTCAAGGGAGATATACAACAAAATTTTATCAATAAAATGAGAATATTTGGTAAAACTCTTCCTTATAATTATTTATAGTTATCCAAATTAACTCGATATTTAAAGTCCACATTTAACCCAGCCCTCAAAAGCACTGACATTTCCAAAACATAATCGTCAATTATATATCATTTCCCGATAATCATCTTTGTATTTTACGCATTTTTTATTGCTTTATATATAATTCAGACTTATAATAAAAGATACAAAAAAAGAGCGAAAACCATATAAAAATCCAACACTGGAGGGAACCTTATGAACGAAGAACTTTTTAATGAAGCATCAAAATCCAACATCCTGTCAAAACAGCTGGTCGATCAACTTCAGGAAAGCATGACCTACAGCAGCATCTCCTTCATCAATTGGACCATCGAAGTCCTCAAGCTCCTGAAAGCCCGCATCGAACGCGGCGACAAGATCAAAGATGAGACCACCGGCGTGATCTACGATTTCTACACCTTCCGCCAATTTGTAGAAACCAACTTCTCCACCTACATCACCGGCCAGGTCTTCAACACCTCCATCCGGTCCCAGAAAGTCTACTTCACCCTGGAAGCCTGCCCAGGCGGCTACAACCTCCTCATGGCAGACTCCGGCAACGAAAAAACCTACCGCTGGATCTCCAGCTTAAGCAAACGCTTCTCCCTGGTAGAAATGATCGCCACCGGAATCGTCTACGTCAAAGACAACCGTACCGACACCTACCAGCCATTTATCTCCGAAAACGGCAAATACTGCAAATACAACAAAGACCTGGGAAAACTCACAGAGCTCTGACCAAAACGGGGAATCCGCAACCGCAGATTCCCCGTTTTTCTCATCCATCCAGCGCAGCGCTAACGGCTCATCCAACTCCCGTCATACCACCCCACTAGCAACACTCCCCACGAGATTTAACACGTCTCACGGCCAACGCACAGCCAGTGAGGGGCTTCTTTCCAGGCTGACTCTGCAGGAGGGGAGCTGCTTCTTAGGTGGCGAAAATCTGCGTTGCTTCAAAAAATCTCGCTGTTTGAGCGGCTTCAGACGCGAGTTCGAGATTTTTTGAAGCGCTTTTAGCAGAATTCCGGCACCTTAGAAGCCAGCCCCCGACGAAGCCCCAGCCTGGAAAGAAGCCCCTCACTGGCGTCCCCTTCCACCATATAACTACCTCCGTTTAAATCTCCCCAAGAAATCCAAACACCTCCTCATCCTCAAGAAAATGCATCAGCATATAAGCACACATGATCGCAACCCTCTCCTCCTTCAGGATCCTCCTGACCTCATCCCGGTCCGCGATCACAACCTCGATCTCCTCACTATCCTCCTGAGCAGCCTTACTAACCTCACCACTGGCATACCCATAAACCGTAGCACAGGATTCATCCGTCATCCCAATCGTCGTAAAATAAGGCTTCTCAAAAGCCTCCGCAACCTTGATCGGCTCCAGCTTCAACCCGGTCTCCTCAAACATCTCCCGCACAGCACCCTCATGGAAATCCTCCCCAGGCTCCACAAGCCCCGCCGGAAACTCATAAATATACCCGCCGATCGTATACCGATACTGACGGATCAGCACAACCTTATCCCGCTTCTCTCCATAAACACTGTAAATGATCACCCCATCCGGATGATTCTCCCCTGTAGAAAGCTTCATATCCTCCACACACTTCGCCCTGGAGGCCACAAAATAAGAAACCGGCGTATCATGTACACTGGTCGCATCCACTCCATAAAGATTCACGAACTTATTATCTGTAAGTTTTTTCACACTATTGATCTTACCCATCTGAAAAACTCCTTCCCGAAAATTTTTTCTAAAAACATTTTATCCCATCCAAAACCAAAGGTCAATTTTTTATACTTACACTCCCTTCACAATAGTGCTATAATAAATATCCTGCTATAAAATTTAAATTTACTTATTACATTACCAAACAGCTACTGTAGACAAGAAAGAAGGAAAAAACATTGAAAAATCAGACCAATGCTGCCCAGGCCGAAAACCCTCTGGGAACCGCCCCTGTAGGCAGCCTGATCGCCAAATTCGCCATTCCCGCCATCATCAGCATGCTGGTCAGCGCTCTGTACAATATCGTTGACCAGATCTTTATCGGCCAGGGCGTAGGAATGCTTGGAAACGCCGCCACAAACATCGCATTTCCCGTAACCATTATCTCTACTGCTGCTGCATTGCTCCTGGGAATCGGCAGCGCCTCCAATTACAACCTGGAAATGGGCGCAGGAAACGAAAAAAAAGCCAGCTCCATTGCAGGAACCGGACTCTCCACGCTGATAATCTCCGGTACGATACTCTCTGTCATTGTCCTTCTGTTCCTGAAGCCACTTCTTCATTTTTTCGGCGGAACACCGGACGTCATGCCCTATGCCATTGATTACATAGGGATCACCGCCATTGGACTTCCCTTTTATGTTTTAAGCACAGGCGGCAACCACCTGATCCGAGCAGACAGGAGTCCTACCTATTCCATGACCTGCATCCTGGCCGGTGCCGCCATCAACACCATCCTGGACCCGCTTTTCATCTTTGGATTCGGCTGGGGCATCAAAGGTGCAGCCTGGGCAACCGTGATCGGCCAGATTGTATCCGGACTTCTGATCATCTTTTATTTTTCCAGACTCCGAAAAATGTACCTGGACCACTCCATGCTGATTCCTAAGGCACGCAATCTGTCTGCCATTTTTTCTCTGGGAATGGCATCCTGTATCAATCAGGTTGCCATTGCTGCAGTGCAGATCGTCATGAACAATACACTTCGCCATTACGGAGCACTCTCCGCTTACGGAAGTGATATTCCAATCGCCTGTGCAGGGATCATTTCCAAAGTCAATCAGGTATTTATGGCCATCTGCATCGGAATCTCCCAGGGCTCCCAGCCCATCTGGGGATTTAACTACGGCGCCGAAAAATACAGCCGCGTGCGCCAGACATACCGCTATTCCGTAACCTTATGTACTGTGATCGCAACCATATTTTTTATCTGCTTCCAGTTCTTCCCGCATCAGATCGTAGGCATCTTCGGAAACGGCAGCGACCTGTACTTTCATTTTGCAGAAAAATATCTCCGCATCTTCATGCTGATGACCTTTGCCAACGGGATCCAGCCTATGTCCGCCGGCTTTTTTACCTCCATTGGAAAAGCCCGGCTTGGTGTGATCATGTCCCTCACAAGGCAGGTGCTCTTCCTGCTGCCGCTGATCGTCATCTTCCCGGTCTTCTTCGGAATCGATGGCGTCATGTACGCAGGACCAATTGCAGATACCTCTGCATTTGTGCTGGCCGTTGTTTTTGCCAGACGTGAGCTTGGAGTCATGAAAGCTGCAGAACAAAACGCCTGACACAAGAAAGAATCCTGCTTGCAGGATTCTCCGCCTGCGACGGGTCGCTTCAGCGACATTATTCCTCTCCGTCGCAGTGCGATCCTGCCCGGAGGGCTTTTTTATGTTATGGGAACATTACGGAGTAATTTCCTATAACATAAAAAATGCCATGTAATTTACTGCCCATCGGCAATATATTACATGGCATTTCTCACATTCTCAGATATTTATCTGAAACCACCAATTTCTGATCTTTTCTTCATCCTCCGGCAGCTGCTTATGATCAGTCACCCTTCAGTACAACACGGATCTTCTTATAAATTACAAATACGATCAGAGATGTCAGTGCATATTTAAAGATATTAAACGGAGCAATGATCAGCAGTGCAAAGGTAAGCAGTCCGTTTACGGAGCTGTGTACTGCGCTTCCCATCTGGATAAAGGTCTCGATCGGCATTCCAAACGCCTTACCGTAAGCCGGAAGCAATACAAAGGCATTGACAAAGCATGCAAGGATCGCTGTCAGGACTGTTCCTGCTGCCATACCTGCAACTGCATGTACTCTGCTCTTTTTGTGACGGAAACGGTAGATCAGGCCGGCCGGTACCACATAGGCACATCCAAACAGGAAATTGGCAACATCACCAACACCGGCAGTCATGGTCCCCTTAGTCACAAGATGTACGAGAATCTTCACAAGTTCGATCAGGATACCTGCCACAGGTCCCATAGCGAAGGTTCCTACCATAACCGGTACCTCGGAAAAATCAAGCTGATAAAAAGATGGTGCAAGAAACGGGATCGGAAACTCAAGATTCATTAATACTCCTGCCACAGCACCAAGCATGGCTACCTGCGCGATGGTTCTTGTTCTGCTTCTTTCCACGGCATTTCCTCTCTGTAATATCTGTTCACTCATAACTCTCTCTCCTTCTTCAGAAATATTCAAAGAAAATTTCCACAAGAAATCTTTATGCGAAAAAAATTTCTATTTCTTCACATAAAAAGCCCCGGGAGCTTCTTCCCGGGGCACTGAGCACGTTCTTTAAATACTGCGCGTTCTTCTCTCATCCAGACTTTACTGTCGGTTCCGGAATTTCACCAGATCAGCCGCCAAAGCGGGTCGCGGACTATACCGCCGGTAGGGAATCACACCCTGCCCCGAAGAAATTTCCTTTTTTATGAGTTCATTATAACGCGCTCTTTTTATAATTACAAGGCTTAATTCTGTCCCGGAAGTATTGTTCTCCATTTATATGGGTCTGAGATCCGCTCATTTATGATCAAACCCGGATTTTCTTTACCGTACTCCAGCTACTGTAAAGAATCTTTTTTCCGACTCTTTTATATGACCGGATGCGGACATAATAGGTCTTTTTGTTTTTCAGTCCTGATATCTTATATCTGGTCGCAGACTGTTTTCCAACTGTGACCGTTTTTCTTTCTTTTGTAAATCTGCTGTCTGCTGCATACTGGATCTGATAGCCGGTTGCCTGTATATTTTTCTTCCAGCTTGCGATAAAGGATCTGTTTGCTTTTTTCAGTCCTGTCAGCAGAGTTTTTGGAGGCAGGATCTTAAAGGTAATCGTTTTGTTGATACGACTGTATTTTCCAGTCCCTCTGACCTGCACAGTTCCAATTCCGGAGTTTTTATTATTTTTGTAATACAGCTTATAAGCACTCGCACCGATCTTCTTTCCATTTACAGTTACGGTTACTGATGGCCGGATGGTTTTTCCCGTATAAGTGTAAGAGGTTCTGTTTAGCTTAACATTGCTGACAAACTTTTCTGTCTTTTTTATGATCTTGAAATGAATGGTTGCAGTACCTTTATAATAACCGGTACCATAAATGGTTACCGTTGCCACACCCGGATACTGATTATCCTCGTAATACATATAATAATCTTCGCCGGCTTTCAATCCGGGTATCACGATGTCCGGTGTGATCTCATTTCCTGTATATGTCTGATCAGCTATTGGATCCGCAGCCGGTAGTTTTCCGTAAATAGTAAAATATAATGTTTCCGATCCTTTATAATTGCCGATTCCCGTGAGCTCTGCACGAGCTTCACCAGGCTTTTCATTATTAACATAGGTTACCGTATAATCTTTCCCCCGTACCAGTCCGTCAATTACCACTTCCGGTTCCACTTTTTTTCCTTTAAAGGTGGTTTCCAGGTAGGTTTCATTATTTTCCGCAAAATAGCACACATGCATTCCATTTTCATCTGGCGTAATCTTGAAACTCCGCTCTACTGTACCGCAGAAAATATCTTTTCCCGTGATCTTTATAGTCGCAGTTCCTGCATTGATGTTATTTTCATAAGTTACTTCATAATCGGAGCCCTGCTCAAGTTCCGGTGCGGATTCACTGGATTCTATTTCGGGTTCATGGCTTTTTCCATTATATTCATAGTCTGAAGTGATCTGTTCAAACCATTCATTCTGAAGCGGTATCCGGTTGTCTGCTGACAGCTCCACAAACGTGCAGCCATGGTCCTCTGCGTATTTCTGAAGTGTGGAATCCTTTTTTCCCGCGATCAGTGCTGAATCCCTGAACGCATCATCCGCCCAAACAGTATCTGTGCTCAGTACTCTTATCCTGCACCCGGAAGACAGACGAAGTCCATTTTTCCCAACTGATTTTACAGATGCGGGAATTATAATATCACGGATCCCTGAACTGCTCTGGAATGCATATTCACCGATTTCTTCCAAACCTTCGTTCAGGACAGCTTTCGTAAGCGACGAGCAGTTTCCGAATGCACCTTCTCCAAGGCTTCTGACACTTCCCGGGACTGTTATGGAAGAAACATTTACACAGTAATAAAAAGCATAGTCTCCCACGCTTACAGTTCCATCCGGGATCTGGTAATCTCCGGAACGTCCGGACGGAAACACGATCAGTTTTGTGCCATCCTTGCTGAATACCACTCCGTCTTTTTCAGAAAAATACGGATTTTCCGGATCTACTTTAATTTCTGTCAGACTGGACTCAGACAAGCCCTCCACAAAAGCAGCCAGCCCTATAGATGACACATTTGGGGGAATCGTAACAGATTTCAATTTCTCACAGTTGTAAAAAGCATTCTTTTCGATGGTTGTAAGCGAATCCGGCAAAGTAACAGACTCTATATCAGAAGCCTGGGTGCAATACTGGAAGGTACTGTTTCCAAGAACCGTTACTTTTCTTCCGTCAATAGTATCCGGAACTACGATATTTGTATCTGTCCCTTCATACTGATACAGCCTGAGTGTTCCATCATTCAGGATCTCATAAGAATAGTCATAGTCCATTTTGGACAATTCATAATGTCTGGGGGCATTTCCCGTATATCCGCAGTCAACCAGATATCTTTCGCCGTCAATAATGACTACGGAATTCCTGTGACCGCTTCCTGCCCCCGGATCATTTGCCGCATACCTTGCATACACGGTCAGTCCCAGTTTTTCGCACATATAGTTCACTGCGCTGGTATTGGCCCAGCAGTCTCCGCCGCCATCCAGCATCAGGCCTGTATAACCGGAATGATACTGACTGTAATTAAAGTTGTTGGCAAGCCATCTGGCGATCGTCTCAACCTTTTTATAATCGGACATTTCCGCAGTAATATTTTCTTTGAGAAATGTATCCATTTTTTGTTCTGCGTAATACTCCGCATAATCTTTGAGTATGAATTTATAATAAACGGTACTGTTTCCATCCTGTACAGAGATCAGGGTCTCTCCAAACATGTATTCCCACTGGCTCTTTACGTCATTTCCGTTTTTGTCTACATAGGTTACATACTGCATTTTAGGAGTAACAAGACCGGTTTCGCTGACTTTCGCAGTATAACCGGAAACAACCGTATATACCGGATTTTTGCCGGATGTCTGGATCTGATAAGATGTCTGCATGGTATCCGGCATGGAGATCACACTGCTGTAGGTATCATTCATCGCATACAGATATATTTCTGTGCTCTCCACATCTGTTTCTTTTTCGGAAGTGCCTGCTGCCGGAATATCATCTGTGAATATATCTTCCTGCTGCTCCTTGTTTTCTCCGTCACCAAAAATTTCTTCCGGTGCCGCAGCCTCCTCTGTTCCTTCTGCTTTTCTGATGACCGCCGAAGGTTCTTCCAGAATTAATCCTTCATCAGAATCCTGTTGTATTTCCTCATTCTCTGAGCTTTCAGCTTCATCCGTTTCCGTTCCGATATCTGATCCCGGAAACTCTTCTTCTGTAATCTGATCTGTGCTCACGGTATTATCTTCTCCCGCGATCTGATCTGTGTTTACGGTATTTTCTGATTCCTCAAAATTCCCGTCATCTGTAAAAGTATCAATGGCGTCTGTTATATCCGTCTGTGCGTCTGTAAAATCTTCGGCCACCACCGGTCCACATGGAACAATAGACATACATAATGACAGACCAAATGCTATCAATTTTTTCGGAAATTTCATTTCGTACCTTTCCTTCCTTTTTATGTAAACCATTTATATGTAAGTTCTGTTTTTATTATAACGCGGCCCTGTCTTTTCGCAAGCTGCAATAATGTCCCTAACTCTGCAAAAAACCGCTGTGATCTTCATTTTAGATCACAGCGGTTTATGTTTTATTATCGGAACATCAGACTTTCCACAATTTCAGCATTACTGTTCTTTCCATATCCGCATTCAATCAACCAGTTTTCTGGCTGGATACTGCCAACACCACGTTCTACTGTGATGCTGCATGCTCATATGCATTCTGTATTCTTACAGAATATCGATATGTTCTCCTGCAAGTGCCTTGTTCATGCTTCGTACTGCGCAGAATTTACCGCACATGGAGCAGGTATCATCATGCTCCGGTTTGCGCTCGTTCCAGATACGTTTTGCTGTTTCCGGATCCATGGCGCATTCCCACTGTGCCTCCCAGTCAAGCTTTCTTCTGGCATCTGCCATCTTGTCATCGATCTCACGGGCACCGCGGACACCTTTGGCAATGTCTGCTGCATGAGCTGCGATCTTAGATGCCATGATTCCCTGTTTTACGTCCTCAAGATTCGGAAGTGCAAGGTGCTCTGCCGGTGTTACATAGCAGAGGAATGCTGCTCCGGACATAGCAGCTACTGCTCCGCCGATCGCGGATGTGATGTGGTCATATCCCGGTGCAACGTCAGTTACGATAGGTCCTAATACATAGAACGGTGCACCCTGGCAAATGGACTGCTGTACTTTCATATTTGCCTCAACCTGATCAAGCGGCACATGTCCCGGTCCCTCAACCATAACCTGAACGTCCTTTTCCCATGCACGTTTGGTCAGCTCGCCAAGACGTACAAGCTCCTCGATCTGGCATACGTCTGTTGCGTCAGCCAGACATCCAGGACGGCAGGCATCACCAAGAGAGATGGTCACATCATACTCGCGGCAGATATCCAGGATCTCGTCGTAGTATTCATAGAACGGATTCTCCTCACCGGTCATACACATCCATGCAAATACAAGAGATCCTCCTCTGGAAACGATATTCATTTTTCTCTTGTGATTACGGATCTGATCGATGGTCTTTCTTGTGATTCCACAGTGAAGAGTTACAAAGTCAACACCATCCTGTGCATGGAGTCTTACTACATCGATAAAATCTTTAGCTGTCAGCGTATCAAGATCTCTCTGATAGTGGATAACGGAATCATAAACCGGAACGGTTCCGATCATTGCCGGACACTCGGATGTCAGCTTGCGTCGGAACGGAATGGTATTTCCGTGGGAAGAAAGATCCATGATAGCATGGGCGCCCATGTTTACAGCTTCCATTACTTTCTGCATCTCTACATCGTAGTCCTTGCAGTCTCTGGATACACCAAGGTTTACATTGATCTTGGTGCGGAGCATGGAACCTACGCCCTCCGGATCGATACATTTGTGATTTTTATTTGCACAGATTGCCACCTTACCGGAGGCTACCAGCGGAAGCAGTTCCTCTGTTGTCATGCGTTCCTTCTTAGCTACGATCTCAAGCTCAGGTGTGATGATGCCTTTACGGGCTGCCTCCATCTGTGTACTGTAATTTCTCATGTAAAAAAAATCTCCTTCCATAAATTCTTTGTGTTTATACAACAAAAAACCGGCTGCTGCAACGCATACGCATCACGGCAACCGGCTCTTACTCTTACGTACTTAATGAAAATCTTCTGTACTTCTGATCTCTTCTGTACTCTCTGATCTTCTGTGTCTTTAAGAATCCTTCGTGCATATGTCCCTACGTTGGCATTATCCAAATCAGGTTATGGGTCAAGACATTTACAGTCTACTCTCAGCTCGCTTCAGCGGGCCCCCCTGTTTTCATATGTTGGGGACGTTTGTTCGTCCATGTGGTTATTATAGTATACCGGCTAAAATTTGTAAACCACAATTCTGCATTTTATGACTTTTTCTTTCGACATAATCTGCCATTTTATCTCTCAAACTCCCCCGGATCTTTCTTTACAGACATTCTTCCACAGCTTTTCTGTTCCCCGTCAGGAGGATATCCGCAATCCGCATTCACTGCTTATTGCTTTTCGCAATTACAGCAGTCGATTTCCCTGATCCGGTCAATCTCTGCAAGGTTTTCTGCACCTGCACGGCGGATCCCCGCAAAAATGGAACCCGCAATATTGTGCCATACACTGAAGATCGCGCCCGGAAGTGTTGCAAGCGGATTGGCTGCAAAATTAGCTGCTGCCAGTGAGACAGCAAGGCCACTGTTCTGCATGCCTACCTCTATAGCTATAGCAGTTGTTCTGGAATACTCCACATGGAAGATTTTTGCAGCCAGAAATCCCAGCATCATACCACAGAAATTGTGGATCGCCACTACTCCAAGCACCAGAACTCCACAGCTTACGATCTTCTCTGCATTTACAGCCACAATTCCTCCGATGATCATAACAATAGCTACAACCGACACCAGCGGCATAACATCGGATACCTTATCCACATGCTCTCCCGCAAGGCTCCGAAGAAAAACTCCCAGGAGAACCGGGATCAGAATTACCTTTACCACAGAGATCACCATGGCCCAGAAGGATACTTCCACCCAGGCTCCTGCCAAAACATATACAAGAAACGGTGTCATCAACGGTGCTGCCAGTGTGGAAACTATGGTCATTCCCACAGAAAGCGCCACATCACCTCCTGCGATATAGGTGATCACATTGCTGGCTGTTCCGCCCGGACAGCATCCCACCAGGATCACTCCCAGTGCCAGATCTGCCGGAAGGTTCATCACTTTACACAGAAGCCAGGCGATCACCGGCATAATGGTATACTGAGCCACTGCACCGATCACCACTTCTTTGGGTCTGGAAAAAATTGCCCGGAAGTCATCCAGCTTTATGGTCAGGCCCATACCAAACATGATCACTCCCAGAAATACAGACGTATAGTTCGTCATCCAGGAAAATCCGTCACGCCAGAAAAAAGCCAGGCAGGAAAAAGCGATGATAATGATCCCGATATATCTGGATGCTAGGCTGCTGATAATTCCGATTTTCTTTAAAACTTTTCCCATACATTATACCTCGTAGCTGAAGTTGTCGATCAGTCTTGTTTTTCCGATGTAAACAGCCATTGCTACAAGAACGCTGCGGTCAGCTTTTTCCACCGGCTGCATGGTAAATGCATCTACCATGGATACATAATCAATCTTTGCCAGAGGCTCTGCTTCGATCACTGCTCGCATTTTTCCGAGAAGCTCTTCTGCCGGGATTCCTGCGTGAATGGCTTCCTGTCCGGCTTTTACTGCCTTTGACAGGCAAAGAGCTGCTTTTCTCTCTTCAGGGCTTAAGTATGTATTTCTGGAGGATTTTGCAAGTCCGTCCTCCTCACGGATGATCGGACAGCCTACGATCTCAATATCGAAGTTCAGATCACGCACCATCTTGCGGATGATGGCCAGCTGCTGTGCGTCTTTCTGTCCGAAATATGCTCTGTCCGGTGCCACAATGTGGAACAGCTTGGTCACAACGGTACACACACCCTTGAAATGGATCGGACGTGTTTTTCCGCAAAGTGTCTCTGACAGAGTATCTATACTTACAAATGCGTGGGGATCATGATACATCTCGGAAGGCTCCGGGCAGAAGATCAGGTCTGCTCCCAGGCTTTCGCAGAGTTTGCTGTCACGCTCAAAGTCTCTCGGGTAGGCTTCCAGGTCCTCGGTAGGACCGAACTGTGTAGGATTGACGAAATCGGATACCACTACGATATCATTCTGCTCTCTGCATTTTTTGATCAGGCTTGCGTGTCCCTCATGGAGAAATCCCATGGTTGGCACAAGGCCTACTGTTCTTCCTTCTTTTTTCCACGCTTTGATCTGTTTTCTTGTTTCTTCTACTGTTTTTGTTACCTGCATTGTGCTCTCCTCTTTTCCGGTTCTGGAACCGGTTTTCTGAATAGATTCGAGATAGCCTCTTTTCTGAATTCACCTTCGTCTTATTGTATTTCTAATCTGCGTCAGGCCATATCCTTCAGCAGTCCGTGTTTCTCATAATTGGTCACTCTGCTGATCCTGTTCTCTTCATCTACAAATACAACTGCAGGCTTGTGAGTACGGGCTTCTTCCTGCTCGTACTGTGCGTAAGCCATGATGATGATCTTGTCACCGGTGCTTACACATCTTGCTGCTGCTCCGTTCAGGCAGATCATACCGCTTCCGCGTTCTCCGCAAATGGTGTATGTCTCGAAACGGCTGCCGTTGTTCACATCTACGATCTGGACCTTCTCATATTCCAGTATCCCGGCAGCTTCCAGCAGTTCCTCATCCACAGTGATACTTCCTACATAATCCAGTTCCGCCTGGACAACGGTTGCTCTGTGGATCTTTCCTTTTAACATCTCTATTGTCATCTTATATAAGTCCTTTCCTGCAGGGAATAACTTTCAAGTGGATAAAAGCATCCGCTTCTGTATTTAATAAAAAAACGTCTCGGGGTACACTTCGACCCTGAAACGCTTCTGATTGATTCCCTGTATATTGAGTCCTGTTTTTTATACACGAAAAGCATACTCTTCAACAGTTGCTCAAAATTCCCATAACTGTTGTAACGCCTTCGTTATCATCGATACAGGCTCGTATCTTTTATAATTTTCATATATCCGTCCGTTCCCGATCCCGGGTTCCGGCTGGCTATTTTTATATAAGATTCCAGTGATTTCAGCCAGAGTATAGTTTTGAGTCCAAATACTATCTCTGTGGGGTATTATTGCACCCCGACACTGGTTTGTCAATAATTTTCATATTCTCTATTATCGTGAATGGCAGTAATAATCTCAAAACCAGTTACTTTCATCAAAAAACCCTCCCACACAGCAATTTCTCTGCCATGTGAAAGGGCTTTAGCTTTCTTCCTTTATGCACATTATTTATGGATATGCACATCCAGCTGATTATAAGGAATCTCAATTCCATAATAATCAAAATCTTCCTTGATCCTCTGGTTCAATCTCCATCTGGCTGCCCAGTAGCGGTCGGTATCTACCCAGACACGAAAGCCCATGATCACAGAGCTTTCTGCCAGCTCATCTACGAATACCACCATCTCTTCGTCTTCTCTTGTATCCGGATCTTCGGTGAGGATATCTTCCAGGATATCCTTGGCCTTCTGGATATCTGCATTGTAAGAGATCCCCACTTTGATCTCCAGCCTTCGCTGATCCCTTGCTGTTACGTTGGTGATGGTCGCATTGGAAAGAGTACCGTTGGGGATCACGATGTGCTTGTTATCAATGGATAACAGCGTTGTATAACAAATCTCGACCTTGGCTACCGTTCCCTCGCTTCCGTCCTGTCCGTTAACGATGATGTAATCCCCTACCTGGAACGGCTTGAACAGAAGAAGCATCATACCTCCTGCCAAGTTGGCAAGTCCACCCTGGAGGGCAAGACCCATAGTAACACCTGCAGTTCCAAGAAGTGCTGCCAGAGATGATTCCTTTACTCCAAAGCTTGTGGATATATTAAAGATCAGGAGTATGTAAAGTATGATCTTGACCAGAGAGGACATAAACTGTGCCACTCCTGTATCCAGCCTGGATTTTGTCAGTGATTTCCTCACAAACTTTACGATCCATTTAATTACCGTGCTTCCTACCCAGAAAGCAACGATAGCCAGAACAACCTTGATTCCGAATTTTGTGATGTCCGGCAGGTAATTTTCAAACATCTGCCTGTACTGGCTTACCTGATTTCCGACCTCCTGCACGGTCTGTACAGTACTATCCAAATATAATCCCTGCTACTAAAAACATATACATATGTGTATATGCTAGATGATTTACTACAATCTCACGATTTGTAGTTACTGCTTCAACGTATATGCTTTTGATGATATAAATATCAATCTACTCACAAGTTCTTGTACACTCCACAGTCGTAAATTCCCGACTAAGCCATCGGTACATATCTGTATAGTCTTGTATATGACATTATACAGACTTCATCTAAATAGCTTTTCCTTTCTTAATATTTGTTTTTCTTTGCTACTTGGTTTTCGTAGACTTATACCATTACTCAATTACAACCATCAAGGTTCTACCCTATAGTTAGCAAGGCTGTTTCAACTTGCACTGGTTCATTTCCTGTAATTCCAGTAGTTTTAAGTTACCAACTAGTGTTTTGGATTTTAAACACCTTTGAGTGTATTTACTCACATTTGTTGACATTTCTGATTACATATGTATCCCTCTTGTCTGATCGATCATTCGATATACATATGCGGATCGATCTATGTATTCCTGATGTAAACATTCCCTATAATCCGCATCTGGTAATATAATAATACAGCAGTGGTTTTTCCCTGTAAACCTGATTTCTCCGGTTCTATAAAGTATAGGGTATAAACCACTGCTGTATTTCTGTTATAGCTTTATTGTATATCTGTCCGGTAATCCGCCGCAGAATGCTGCTGAATATACATTACTGTTCACTCTGTTCTCAGTAACACGCCTGGCGATGCACAGAATTTATGCTGATCGCATAAATTCGCGCGGTATGTCTCGGATTTTCTCTTTATTTACTGATTCCCTTCATGGAAAGGCTGATACGTTTTTTCTTCATATCAACACCAAGAACACGGACATCCACGATATCTCCCACACTGACTGCTTCCAGCGGATGTTTGATGAATTTCTCGCTCATCTCGGAAATATGGACCAGGCCATCCTGATGCACACCGATATCCACAAAAGCACCGAAGTCAATAACATTGCGGACAGTTCCCTTGAGGACCATGCCTTCTTTCAGGTCTTTCATATCCAGGACATCGGTACGGAGGATCGGTTTCGGCATCTCGTCACGTGGATCTCTGGCAGGTTTTTCCAGTTCCTTTACGATATCACGTAAGGTTGGCTCTCCAATCTCCAGCTCCTTTGCCAGTTTTCCGTAATCGCGGATCTGCCCGGAAATACCGGTAAGCTTACGCTCTGCCACATCTTCCGGTGTGTAGCCCAGCTTTTCCAGGAGTTTTTTTGCTGCGTCATAGCTTTCCGGATGGACACTGGTTGCGTCCAGAGGATTTTTGCCTCCTGTGATCCGTGTGAAACCTGCACACTGCTCAAAAGCTTTCGGACCAAGCTTGGCAACCTTAAGAAGCTCTCTTCTTGTCTGGAAACGGCCGTTTTCCTCACGGTAGGCTACAATATTCTTTGCGATGGCCTTGCTGATTCCGGAAATATACTCCAGAAGGGATGCAGATGCAGTATTCAGATCCACTCCGACCTTGTTTACACAATCTTCCACAACGCCGTTAAGGGCTTCTCCCAGCTTTTTCTGGTTCATATCATGCTGATACTGACCGACACCGATGGATTTCGGATCGATCTTTACAAGCTCTGCAAGCGGATCCTGTACACGTCTTGCGATGGATGCGGCGCTTCTCTGTCCAACATCGAAATTCGGGAATTCTTCCGTGGCAAGCTTGCTTGCGGAATATACAGAAGCACCTGCCTCGTTGGTGATAACATACTGGACCTTTTCAGGGATTTCCTTAAGAAGCTCCACGATGATCTGCTCGGATTCTCTGGATGCCGTTCCGTTTCCTACAGAGATCAGTGTCACATGATATTTGCTGATAAGCTTTTTCAGGGTTTCCTTTGCGGCACGGATCTTGGTCTCATTGGTTGGTGCTGTGGGATAAATAACTGTGGTATCCAGAACCTTTCCGGTAGGATCTACCACTGCCAGCTTGCATCCGGTACGGAAGGCAGGGTCCCAGCCAAGAACTACCTGTCCTGCAATTGGAGGCTGCATGAGAAGCTGCTCCAGATTTTTGCCAAAGACATGGATGGCACCGTCCTCTGCTGCCTCTGTAAGGGCGCTTCGGATCTCACGCTCAATAGCCGGTCCGATGAGACGTTTATAGCTGTCCTCAATGGCTTCTTTCAGAACAGGTATAGTGTATGGATTATCGCGGACGATCACCTGTTTTTCAAGATAACGGATGATCTCTTCCTCAGGTGCAAGGATCTTCACAGTAAGGAATTTCTCTTTCTCACCACGGTTCAGAGCAAGGACACGATGACCTGCAAGCTTTTTCACCGGCTCCTCAAAGTCATAATACATCTCGTATACAGACTGCTCCTTCTCATCTCTTGCGGTAGAACATATAGTTCCCTTATCCATTGTTCTCTTACGGATACTGATACGATAATCTGCTTCATCAGAAATGTGTTCTGCAATGATATCTCTGGCACCGCTGATGGCCTCTTCCACAGTTTTGACTTCTTTTTCCTCAGAAAGAAATGCTTTTGCCTCTTCTTCAAGAGGTTTCTTCGTCATCTGGAGAAGGATGATGTCGGCCAGCGGTCCCAGACCTTTTTCCCTGGCGATGATGGCACGTGTACGGCGCTTCGGGCGGTACGGACGGTAAAGATCCTCTACCACAACGAGTGTCTGCGCTGCCTCGATCTGTTTCTTCAGCTCCGGAGTCAGCTTGCCCTGCTCCTCGATGCTGCCCAGAACCTGAGCCTTTTTATCCTCAAGATTTCTTAAATAAGTAAGTCTCTCATTAAGATTACGAAGCTGTTCATCGTTCAGTGTACCGGTTGCTTCCTTACGGTATCTGGAAATAAAAGGAATGGTGCAGCCTTCATCGATCAGCTTAACCGCTGCCTCGACCTGCCATTTCTCAACGTTCAATTCTCTGGTAATTACCTGAATAATATCCATTTTTATCTTTCTCCCGTTGTTTCAAATTTGCCTGAGGCTGCTTTTTCCTCTTTACACAGCTTCTGACATTTATCAAAGATCAATCTGTGCGATCACGTCCTTCAGAGCATTGGCGCTTGCATGAAGCTTCTCTGTCTCCTCCTCGGTCAGCGGAACACGAACGATACGTTTTACACCTTCCGGTCCGATAGAAGCCATGGTACTAAGACATACGTCTTCAACACCGTACTCTCCGTGAAGCATGGTTGATACACTGACTATTGTATCAGATGCTGCAAGAAGAAGCGAGCAAAGTCTGCAAACAGATACGGCTACCGCATAAAATGTAGCACCCTTCTTGGCGATCACAGTTGATCCTGAAGTATGAACATACTCCAGAACCTCTTCTCTGTCAAGTGGCTGCAGATCTTTCTGATCCTCATGAACGATCTTGTCAAACTCATCAAGGGTCGCACCTGCAACAAAGGCTCTGGACCACGGTACAAAGGAAGTATCTCCATGCTCTCCGAATACATAGGCGTGGATGTTTTTCTCAGATACACCGTAGTGCTGAGAAAGTCTGCAGCGGAGACGGGCCGTATCCAGGGCGGTTCCGGAACCAAGGATCTGATTTTCCGGCAGTCCGGAAAGCTTTGCAAATGCATAAGTCATAATATCACATGGATTACTTACGATAATATAAAGCGCTTTGGGAGCCACCTTTACGATCTCCGGAGTAATACTCTTCATAATGTTGACGTTGGTCTGTGTCAGCTCGATGCGAGTCTGTCCCGGTTTTCTGGCAATACCGGAAGTGATGATCACAATGTCAGAATCTACAGCATCCGGGTAATCTCCTGCCACGATGGAGATCGGCTCACGGAAACTGGTTCCCTGCTCAATATCCATAACCTCACCTTCAGCCTTATCTTTGTTAATATCGATCAGAACAATCTCTGATGCAATACTCCTCTGTGATAAGGTATAAGCGATAGTTGCTCCTACACTTCCTGCTCCGATGATCGTAATTTTACTGCTCATATTTGTTCTCCTTTCAGCGTTGTTTGTCATTTTAATAACAACTTTAATTACACACATTCAAACATAACATAAAACATTGCCCTGTGCAATAAAAATTTTATTGTATTTCTCAGGTTAATTCCCGCTAATTTGCATTTCAAATTATTTAAACCGATTGTATTTTCTGATATTTTCCCTATTATTCTGTATACATTCCTGTTATTTTTTTATCGATTTATAGAAGCAATTTCAGAAACCTAGCAAAAAACCTCTGAACTTCAAAAAAATCAAGAAGTCCAGAGGTTTCTTTCACCTCTTATTATTGGCTTAGATTCAGATGTTTATAGCTGCTCCAACGTTCACCCGGTTAATTCTTTGCCTGGGCAAGGGCCTTTTGTGCAGCGTCCAGGATCCCTTCGGAGGAATATGTGGCTCCGCTGACAGTATCGATTCCATCCGCCGACTGGTTTGCCATGATCTGAGAATAGATCGTGCTCCATGCAGGATCAAAAAATTCCGGTGTATCCTGATTTGTCTGCTCAATGGATACGATCTGGCCTCCTGAGATCGTAATTGTCAGATATGTTTTTCCTCCATATCCAAAAGCCGAGCCTGTATACGTTCCATCTCTGTACATTCCCACCGGTTCCGGTGCTTCCGTTGGCTCCGGTGTTGCATCCGGCTCATCTGTCCCTGGTGTTGGAGTTACATTGGGTTTTTCAGGAACCGGCGTCACATCCGGGTCGTCCGGCTCCGGCGTCGGGGTTGCTGCCGGCGTCTCTGTTGGCTTCGGTGTGGCCGTTGGTTTCGGCGTTGCCGTAGGTTTCGGTGTGGCTGTTGGCTTTGGTGTCGGTTTCTTTGTCGGAGTTGGTGTCGGTTTCTTTCCATACTCCGGATTGATCGCTTCTTTAAGAGCTTTTTTTACAGCGTTGAGAATTCCGTTGGAGGAATAGGTTGCTCCGCTGACTGCATCAATATCATCTACAGAATCCGTACCAATGATCTGTTCCTCCAGCACGCTCCATGCTTTTTCAAAAAACTGCTCCGTGTCCGTATTTTCCTGTTTCAGGGCTTCGATCACTCCATCCTTGATGGTCACAATTACTTTCACGTCTCCATTGAAGCCCTTTGCCGAAGCTGTATATTTACCGTCCAGATATTTTTGGGGACTGTCCGGATCTTCCGGTTTCTTTGTAGGAGATGGTTTTTTTGTAGGTGACGGAGCTGATGTCGGAGTTGGTAAAGCAGTTGCTGCAGGTGTAGGGGTGACCTGCTGGCTGTTTCCATCTGCCGCTGCCTGGGAGAGGGCATTCTGAACTGCCTGGATGATTCCGTTGGAGGAATAGGTTGCTCCACTGACTGCATCTACATTCGGTGTATTTCCGGCGATCATCCTGCTGATCACACCCTGAGCTGACGCAAAATACGACGCGGTTTCTCCAGATGCCTCCAGAATATCTATGGCTGCAATCTTTCCGCCGCTGATTGTTACTCTCACGCGAATCGTCCCGCCAAATCCGGTTCCGCTTCCTTCATACGTACCGTCCTTATATCCATCTGCCGGAACGCTTGCTACCGGTGTCTGCGTGGTTCCCTGTCCTGCGGCGCTGGCATTGCTTTTTGCAGATTCGGAAACCGTTCTTGTACCTGAGCTTTTTTTCGCTGCTGTTTTTTTTGCACTTTTTTTCGATGAGCTTTTCTTTTTTGTTGTACTGTTTTTCTCAGCTGTGGCAGTTGTGCTGTCAGAAACAGTATTTTCTTTTTCATACCCGAGATATTTTTCCAGCTCTGAAGCAGACATTACGGTCGTCTCTGCTTGCCCGACTGCTTCTGTCTCTCCATCAGAGCCCTTCGCCTTTATGCCTGAAAACACAAGCGCCGCAATCACAGCAGCTGCAGGAACCAGCTTGGTCCAGGGTATCTTCGGAGTATTTTTTTCCTCCTGCTTTTTATCTTTCAGATCTTTTTCCATGCTTCCTTACTCTCTCCTCTTTTCTTGCGGCCTCTGTCAGACATTGCTCTTCAGAAATCAGCAGACCTCTGCCGCAGACATTGCTCTATGTCTGCGGCAGAGGCTTCTGGATATCTGTGATCACATTCGGTTCAACAGTGAAATTATTTAACTGTTACCACAAATTTCTTTGTAATTCCGTTGCATTTCACTGTGATCGTTGCTTTACCTTTTTTGATTCCCTTTACAACACCCTTGCTGTTTACAGCTGCAACTTTTTTATTGCTGCTTGTATATGTAACCTTGCCTGCAGGTGCTGCTTTGGATCTGATGGTTGTTGTTTTACCTTTTTTGATCGTTGCAGAAGATTTTACAAGACTGAATGCAGGATTCTTGACAACTACTTTGCAGGTTGTCTTCAGGGCTCCTGCCTTTGCTGTAATCGTAACGGTTCCTGCTTTGATTCCTTTTACAACACCTGTTTTACTGTTTACGGTTGCAACCTTTGTGTTGCTGCTTGTGTATTTTACAGTTGCAGATGGTGTTGCAGTTGCTTTTACAGTTGCTGTTTTTCCTTTGTAGATCGTTACGGAAGCCTTTGCGAATTTAATTGTAGAAGCTTTTACTGTTACCTTGCAGGTTGCTGTGGCATTTCCGACCTTTGCTGTGATAACTGCTGTTCCGGCTTTTACGCCTTTAACGACACCCTTGCTGCTTACCGTTGCAACCTTTGTGTTGCCGGACTTAAATGTTACTGCTGCATCGCTGTCATTTGTTGTTGCCTTAAGAGTCGTTGTTTTTCCTGTATATACAGCTGCTGCTGTCTTATCAAGTGTAACTGTTACCTTCTGAAGCTCTTTCTCTGCTCCCTGAAGATGTTCAAGTGCTTCATTTACCTCAGCCTGACTTGCATCTGTTTTTGCAAGAATGTCTTCTGCTTCCTGAAGCTCACCGGCAAAGGACTTCCAGGTTGCAATTGTGTAATCTGCCTCTGCCAGAGCCTTTGCAGCTTCCACTTCTGTTTTAAGACTTGTAAAATCAGTTGGCTCCATTGTAGGATTTACGATATTCTCTGCAGTTGCCTGGAAGCTGTAGGTATAGTCATTATATCCGAGAGCATACACTGTCAGTTTCCAGTATCCTGTTCCGTCTGTTCCTCCCGGAAGCTTGCAGCGTGCAGATTTTGTAAGTCCAAGCTGGATTCCCATTGCTTTATGCATCCAGTTATCTGCGGCAAACTTGGTTCCATAAGAAGCGAGGCATTTTGTATATGTGGAATCATCTCCATAATAATCCCAGCGTACAGCCTGCATATTTGCACCAAGATCGCCATAATTTCCATTGAGATCCACACGGAGGAATTCGCCGTAGCTTCCGCTTGCTGCTTTTACACTCGGCTTGATCTCTGTTGCTGTTTTTAACGCCTGATCCTTGATACCGGAAGCTGTTCCGTCTGATTTTCTTGCTGTAAATGTAAAGCCGTCACCATTTTTCTCCACATATTTCAGACCATTTGTCTGTGCATTTACGTCTGCCACAAGGCCTTTATAATACTGGAGATTGTTTTCACTGTATCCTCCGGAGAGCACAGCTCCATCCTGTACAACATTATACTTTTTGCAGAAATCTGCAAAATCTGCGGTCTTAACTGCTACCGGGACATATTTCAAACCATATATCTCATAATGATCCATCGTATAGGTTTTTCCATCTTCTGTTGTTATACTGCCTCTGTTCCATTTTACCTTGGAACCATCTGTAAGATAAAGTGTGCTTCCTTTATCCTCCCAGTAGGATACGTCGAATCTGGTTCCGTCTTCAGCAATGATCGTAGCTTCTGTCTGATAGCTTCCTCTGTGGAGTCCATGATTTGCAGTCGCTCTTGTTACTGTATCAAAAGCTCCTGTATCAAACTCACTATGTGAATCCTTCTCTTCTGAAGAGCTTGTATCTCCAGCTGCATATACGCCTTCTGCTGCCCAGTACTCACCCCAGGTAAGTCCTGCATATACGTACTGATACTCGCCTGTCAGCTGGTCAGAATCGGAAAATGCTTCCGCCACTTCATCGCCTTCTGTGAAATCCTCTTCCCCTGTAGAGAACGGGTCTGCTTCCTCTGCTGTCTCATCCAGAGTCTCGACAGCTTCTGTATCTTCCTGCTGGATATCCTCTGTCTCGTCTGCAGCAGCATCTGGCACTGCTGCATCCTCTGCTGCTTCTTCTGTTATGTCTGCAGCATCCTCTATAGCTTCTTCTGCTACAGCTTCAGTATCCTCTGCCGTTTCCTCTGTGCTAAAATCCTCCGTATCTCCTGCCTCTGCCTCGGAAACCACGGCTGCATCAAGATCAGATGCCATTACAGCGGTCGGAAAGGTTGTTGCTGCCACTGCAAGACTTAAAATGCATGGAGCTGTTTTTTTCAATAGATTCCACTTCTGCATTGCTTATTCCTCCTAAAAATATGATATATTTATAGAACCCTTTCCAGGTTTACTATCGCAAGTACTGCGGATATGAGCATTCCCCTCTGCCAAACAGTCATAAACCGGATCGCCGGGAGATCAGCTTCACTCTGCAATATCCTCCACACTATAGGAATCCGCAAGCAGGCTGAACCGCTCTTTCATCCCCTCAGTGAGATATACATGATGGTCTTCATCCACAAAAAGTCCGTCTGCACCGTAAGCTTTCAACAGCTGTGTCCCTTTTTCCACCCCCAGCACAAAACATGCTGTGGAAAGCGCATCTGCCTCCAGACCTGAGTCACAGACTACCGTTACCCCGGTCACTCCGCTTTCTGCCGGATAGCCGGTAGACGGGTCCATAATGTGGTGATACCTTACACCATTTTCGATAAAATATTTCTCATAATCTCCGGATGTGGAAAGAAATTCTGTACCATTTAAGGCAACCACACCAAGATAGTCATCCTCATTTTCAGCTCTGGGATCTGTCACCGCCACATTCCAGGAAGAACCATCCGGCTTGCTTCCGTAGGTCATGACACTGCTTCCTCCCAGATTCATAAGTGCTGCTGTTACATCCTTCTTTGTTTCCAGTTCTTTAAGGATCAGGTCACAGCCAATACCCTTTCCCGCTGCTCCAAGATCCAGAGAACAGCCCTCCTCCATATGGACCGTATTTCCGTCAAGAAAAATCTTCTGATATCCGGAATCCTTCAGAACATTCTTAATTTCTGCTTCTTCCGGAATTTTCTGGTTTTCCCCTCCAATATCCCACAGGCGGATCAGCTTCCCAATGGTTGGGTCAAAGGCTCCGTCAGAATCCTCTGCGATCTTCAGAAGACGTTTCAGGTATCCGGAAAGCTCGTCGGAAATCTCCGTATCTTTTCCGCTGTCTGCATTCACCTTATAGATCTGGGACTTCTCATTGGTCCAGGAAAGAAGGTTCGTCTCCACATCTGTCAGCACAGCTGTCAGCTTACTGTTTATATCGTCACCTGTGGTATAGAGTGTTTCTGATACCACAGTATCCATTGCAAAATCTGTATCGGTATATGTCTGTACATCCTTTTCCGAAGCAGCCATGCACAGCACAGGAAACAACACCGCAATCCCTGTAAATGTAACTGCTGCCAGAAAAGTTTTCTTTTTCAGAGCCTGATATCTCATAGATCATTTTTCCTCAATTGTTCCAATGTGAATATTTTTTCTCGGGCATGCTGCGGCACATGCGTGGCAGCAAAGACATTCGCCGGATCTGCCTGTGTCGCCGTCGATATCCAGATGCGCCGGACATCTTTTTTTACAGAGACCACATTTCGGCGGACATTTCTCACGGTTTCTCCGAAACAGTGCACCCGGAAGGATTGGCATTAATGCAAAAACCGCTCCCATGGGACAGAGAAACTGGCAGAAAAACCTTTCCTGTGTACACATTCCCACAATGATCAGCACCAGGAGCATAATTCCCACCAGATATTTGCTGTTCGGGAGCCGTCCTGCCGTGAGCATGGAAAAAACATCCCACGGGCTGGTTCCCGTAAGCTTTCCGTATACACCTGTAAGGCAGGAAAGCAGGAGCAGTGCCAGTACGATATATTTGACTTTCTGAAGCCCGTGAACCATTTTTTCGGAAAGAGCCGGTTTCTTTTTTTTGTGAAAGCATTTCATCCGGATCCAGGAAAAGCCTTCATATACGGCATCTCCGAAAGATCCGAATGCACACGCATATCCGCAGAAATGTCTTCCGAAAAAGCAGGTAAAGATCAGAAGCACTGCCGTTACAGTCAGAAAGGAATTCCACTCCACCGGCTGACCGGCCGCAATGGCAAGAAAGATCGATTTGATACCTGCAAAGGCTGTAGAAAACAGAGACGGGGCGGCAATAAAAAATGCCAGCTGTATTCCCGCACGCATCAGCCTTACCTCCCGCTGTCTTTTTTTCATGAGTTTTCCGCCTTTCCAAGTGCCGCATCCACTGCGTTCAGGATTCCTGTGGAGCTGAACGTTGCTCCGGATACGGTATCCACATCTGTACTCTGAGCACTCAGGATGGAATCGATCACACTCTCTGCCTGTGAAAGATATGCACTGTCCTCACCTGGGGCGCTGACTACGTTGATGGATGTGATCTCATCACCGGTAAGTGTCACCTCCACCTGAATGGTCCCGCCGTATCCCTCGGCTTCTCCTGTGTAGGTTCCATCTTTATATACATTATCGGAATCTGCGGTTGCTGTGTCCTCTGCGTCTGCATCGGATACATTGCCGTCTGAAGTGTCTGTTGTTTTGTCATCGCCTGCTGTATCTGCATCACTGCTGCCTGATCCTACAGATGCTGCCTGATTCTGCATACGATTTACATAACTCGTCTCCAGCGCACTGAGAAGTTCATTCTGCTGCTCCTGAAGTGTATCTACCTTATCTGTCAGAGCCGCGATCTCTTTTTCATTTGCCTGGGCTTTCATACTGCTGTTATAAAAAAGTATAGCCAGGATCACCAGTAGTAAGGAGATCACTCTCATATAAAAATTCTGATTTTTCATCTCTTTTCTCCCTTGTATTTTTAACAATTCTGTAAATTGCTGCATCAGGCTCAGCTGTACGAACATATATTGCTGCGTCAGATGCTCTCGATCTATTCCTTCAATCTGCGTATAACTGTCTTTTGGATAAATTATATAGTTTTTATCCATATACATAAATTAGTTTCGATTAATCTTTTTTGTAAAATTAGATGATGCTAACTTACAGCTAGGTATTATATCACCTGTTTTTTTTCTTGTCTACACTTTTGTTAGTAGTTTATAACTTTTTCCAATATGAATTTTTTCGCCACTCCTCCCTTTCCGTTGGGAACAGCTGTATGAATTATGGTTAGATATCATTAACTTATGTTTGCCTTTTAATTTCGATTATGATATGATTTTTTCTGAATCTGTAACAGAAATGGAGATTTGTTTTGAAGAAAAAAGAATTGATTTTTATTGCCGGGATCCTGATTCTGGCGGGGGTTCTCTGGCTTGGTTTTCAGATTGCAGGGAAACGTTCCCATAATACGATCCGTATTACCGTTGACGGAAAAGAATTCGGAACCTATTCGCTTTCCCAGGACCAGATCATCCACATCGGAGACACCAATGTCTGCGAGATCAAAGATGGAAAAGTTACAATGATCGAAGCAACCTGCCCGGATCATTACTGTATGAAACAGAAGGCTGTGGACGAGCACGGCGGTTCCATCATCTGCCTTCCTAATAAGGTTGTGATAGAAGGGGAAAATACTGCAGAGGATTCGGAGAGTTCGCCTAAAATTGATGCGGTGACATAAAATTTCCGGAGAATATGCGCAATGCGTGTTCTCCGTAGATTTTTCTCTGACAGATGATATTCTGTCTGTGCTATTCCTGCAACGATATTCCTGTAACAAATGAAAGGATTTATTTATGAAACGAAAAACAGCTTATCTCGGATTATTTGCCGCAGTAGCGATCATTTTTGGATATGTGGAGTCTCTGGTCCCTGTATTTACAGGGATTCCGGGTATCAAGCTCGGGCTTGCAAACCTGGCGGTGCTTTTTATACTGGACCGATATTCCTTTAAAGAAGCGGCTCTCGTGTCCGTTGTCAGGATCCTGGTGATCGGATTTATGTTTGGAAATCTGTTCAGTATTTTGTATAGTCTGGCTGGCGCTGCGCTTAGCCTGACTGTGATGGAGCTTTTGAAAAAACATTCCGGCTTCAGTCTGATCGGTATCAGTGTGGCCGGTGGTGTCACACATAATATCGGGCAGCTGATCGTTGCCATGATCGTGGTGAGCAATACGAGTTTGATGGTTTATGCACCGGCACTGCTGGTAGCAGGTGTCCTGGCGGGGATTCTCATAGGTGGGTTGACAAAGGAGGTTGTGGGACGACTTCCTTTGAATCTATAATTATGTGGTTTGCTTTTTGGATTATGGTTTTCACTTTTTGAAGTGAGGGGAAATTGTGTGGTTTGATTTTTTAGATTATAGTTTTCACTTTTTGAAGTGAGATAAATTGGGTAGTTTGATTTTTTGGGATTGTAGTTTTCACTTTTTGAAGTGAGAGGAAATTGGATGGTTTGATTTTTTTGGATTATAGTTTTCACTTTTTGAAGTGAGATAAATTGGATAGTTTGATTTTTTGGGATTGTAGTTTTCACCTTTTGAAGTGAGAGGAAATTGGATGGTTTGATTTTTTTGGATTATAGTTTTCACTTTTTGAAAGTGAGAGGAAATTGGATGGTTTGATTTTTTTGGATTATAGTTTTCACTTTTTGAAAGTGGGTAATTTGCGAGAAGGGGAAGCACTCATAGTTGCGAAGGCCGTCTCCCCTTCTCGCGCTCTTCCCCTCCTGGC
>NZ_JAJEPT010000018.1:0-70474 GCF_020686995.1 Blautia fusiformis | reverse complement strand
ACACTCTGGCGTGGGGCAGTTTGCGAAGGGGAAGCACTCATAGTTGCGAAGGCCGTCTCCCCTTCTCGCGCTCTTCCCCTCCTGGCCACGCCGCTGTTCTGCGTTGTGGAGATGTGTGTATTTTTTCGGCTTGGTCCTGTATGCTGCTGTATTGGTAGTGTTGGGCTGAGCCGATTTTTTTGTTTTGGCGTACGGGAAAGCGGCCCGCACAGCGGGCCTGTTCCCTGGGATGTTCAGGAACGGGTTTGCTGCGCAGACCGTTTTTTCGTTTCTTTTTCTGTCAGATGCTGTATATGATTACTCTTCCACTCTGTTTTTTTCATTCGCAGTCATTCTTCAGCTCTGGTTTTCGCTTCCGATAGTGTAGCATACATCACCCTGTCAGCAAATTCACGGATCTCTACAATCGTCCAACAGCGGCGTGCCCGGAAAAGGGGAGCGCGAGGGGGAAAAGCGGGCTTCGCTAACTCTGAGTGCTTTCCCCCTCGCAAACTGCCCCACGCCAGAGTGTTCCCCTGAAAAGGATTATGAAAAGGATTCCGGAAAAGGAATCAAAAACTTTGTTGAAACGCTCTTTTTACAGGATTATAATGTAAGAAAAAGGAGCGTGATCTTATGAAAACAGAAACAGCAAAGGATACCCTTCCTTTCACCTGCACACCGGCTTATGACCGAGATGCCTGTAAAGGGTGTGTCTGTTCTACCTGTTACGAGCAGGAATTCTGCGACCGCTGCAGTTCCTGTGTGGAGCAGAGTCACCGGAAGGAACGGTGTAACGCTTATGAGGGAGCCTACAATTATTAACCCCTGCCAAAAGAGGCCGTCAGGAAATATTTCCCGACGGTCTCGTCTCTAATCGTACATTCCTTCTGAACTGCCAGCTCTGATAAGGTCTGTCTCATATGATTTCACTGTAAAATATTGATTTATTCTTCTATCGGGTAAATCCAATCCGCCTTAATTACTTCGGCAATTATAAAATATGAAGCACCTTTAGCATCACTGAATACCACTTTCTCATCTGGAATTGATTTTTTAAATTTATCTATTTCTTGTACATCAAATTTATTAATCTCCAATTCCTTTTGCAAATCAGCATTATTAATAATAGCTTCTTTTTTAGAAACAATTTTAGCTGGCAACTGTGTAAAAGAGCCAATTTCTTCATTCATTAATATTCTCTGACTTTGCCAATCTTCTCTAGGCTTAGAATGGTAATAATAATTTTGAACAAATTTACTAAAATCAAAATCTTCTTTTACAGACATAAATTTATCAATAATAAGTGCTTTAGCTCTTTTCCTTTCCGGAGCAGTGTCAAAAAGCCCCGTATCCTTATGAATATATTTTTTTAATTTGAATTTTGATTTATATTTCGACGATGTCAATGCAAATATGGCATACACTCTTTTTTCATCTCCGAAGCCATATTTATCAATAAAATTATTTATCTTAGCAATATTCGGTAAATTTGCTGCCCACAGGCATTTTTTATGATCAGTTATACAGGCTAACTTCTCCACGATTATATCTGTGAAGCTCTGTGCTTTATTATCTTCTCCAATATAATCACCCATTTTACCTACAATAATATGATCCAATTTACCCTTTTCGTATAAATCCTTAATACTTATTCGTTGAAATTCGATTTGTTCTTCACATTTTTTTACTTGTTTTGTGCAGGCATCTAAAATGATATCCTTTTCATATTTACCAATTATATCCTGATTAATTCTCCTTTTTGTTTCATTATTAATCTGAATAATAGGCGTTTTCAGCTCTTCCATTATAGTTCTTTTAATTTGTTCTACAGCCTGATTTAATTCATCTTCCCGTGGATTGTACTTCTCTGTCAAATCAGCTTTATTATGAACAGATTCTTTGCCAAAATATCTTAAAGCAGCTTGAAAGTATAAACTTTCCTCAATATCTAATTGTGCCTCATCTACTTTAACAATGCATCTATACAAATAGTAATTATCTTCACTGTTGAATTCGCGCAACAAATTTTTATTATCAAATACTCGCTTTATTTTATTTGAATATAAAGCATCTAAATGCTGACGCATTCTTTCTTTCATGTCTTTAGCTTGTCCAATATAAGCAGTTTTTTTATTTTTATTATATATTATGTATATTCCCGATTCCGAATACAGTTTCTCAATCTCAAAAATATTATCTTTACTATTCTTTTCAGCCATCTTTTCCCTCAAAATATTTTCCCATTTTTGCTTTATAACTCTACTATAACAGCTTCACTCTCCCTATTCAACTTATATCTTTACTTCTCCATTCCCAATCAAATCACCCCCTCCCAAAACCAGGAAACAGGCCCACAGCATAGCCTGAACGTCTACAATACATTGATCAACCACCTCCCAGAACCAGGGAACAGGCCCGCAATCGGGCCGCCTTCCCGTCCCTCTTAAACTCTTTCCCACCCTGTCAAAACTATACACAACCATCCAGCGCCCCAGCCTTTCGCTCCCGATACCGCAGCATCCATCGCCCTGTCAGTAACTCCACACATCCCCACAACCTCGAACAACTGCGTGCCCGGAAAGGGGGAGCGCGAGGGGGAAAAGCGGGCTTCGCTAACTCTGAGTGCTTTCCCCCTCGCAAACTTCCACTGCTTCCCAAGCATCACCTTTTTCAAAAAAATAAACCTCATAAAAAAAAGAGACCATCAGACCCCAAAAGTCCAACAGTCTCTCCCAAAAAGAAAAACTCTATTTTTATTCTTTATTCTTTACCTTCTCCAGCATCTCCTCAGCTCTCTCGATCTCACTCTTCTCATCCTTCGGAAGAACAATATTAAGAATAATAGCAAACACCGCTGCCGGAACAATACCGGAACCACCGAAGATCAGGCTGATCGCCTGTGGCAGATGCACCAGGATCGCTGTATTGGAGCCAAGTCCATAACCAAGACCAAGTGCTACGGAAACGATCGTAACATTTCTCGGTCCTATCGGCCACTTGGTAATTAACTGGATACCGCTGACAACAATGGATGAGAACATCATAACAGCAGCGCCGCCAAGAACACTCTGCGGCATGATGGAGATCAGTGCTGCAAGCTTCGGGAACAGTCCGCACGCGATCAGGAAGATTCCTCCTGTAGCGATACAGAAACGGTTTACAACCTTATTCATTGCAACCAGACCAACGTTCTGGCTGAAGGATGTGTTCGGAAGCACACCGAACAGTGCTGCGAAGGAAGATCCAAGTCCGTCACACATAACACCACCGGAAAGCTCTTTGTCTGTAGCCTCTCTTCCAAGACCACCCTCTGTGATTCCGGAAATATCACCAACTGTTTCAACTGCAGTTACAATAAACATGATCAGGATCGGCACGATCGCACGTGCGTCAAACACCCATTTTACAGGCATCAGTGCCGGTACCGCAAACCATTTTGCCTGAGCAACCTTGTCCCAGTTGAGAACCCAGGCCTTTGTAGCCTCCACAGTAGCACCTGTGTCATCTACATATGTAAATGTTGTAGGAAGTACCATAGCCATGATACTTACCAGAACGTATCCCACGATAATACCGATGAGGATTGAAGAAAAGCTTGTGAAGCCTTTTGTTCCATGTTTCAGTACAATGATCACGATCAGAACTACAAAGCCTACGAAAAGGTTTTCAAGAGAACCGTAATCCTTTGCGGAGCTTCCGCCACCGAAAGAGCTGATTCCCACACCGATCAGTGAAAGACCGATTGAAAGTACAACTGTACCTGTTACAACAGATGGGAAAAATTTTCTTAAGGGTTTCAGAAAGCTTCCCAGAACAGTCTCAAAAAGACCGCCGATAAAGCAGGCTGCCATGATCGAACCATAGGCAACGACACCATTTCCCATGACTCCGGCAACACTCTGACATACGCCGATGAAGCCTGAACTTGTTCCCATAACGATAGGAAGCTTGCCACCGACCGGTCCGATCGTAAAGACCTGTACAAGTGTAACAATTCCTGCGATCAGCATTGCATTCTGAAGTAATGCAACCTGAAGATCCCCTCCTGCTTCGATCCCGCAGGCAGCTGTGATGATCAGAAGCGGGGTAAGATTACCCACAAACATGGCAAGCACGTGCTGCAGTCCAAGGGGAATTGCCACCTTAAGAGGCGGGCGTCCGTCCAGCTCATAAGGGCTGGCTGTGTTTTTCTCCTGTTTTTCCATAATGAATCCATCCTTTCTTTCCCTATGTCCTGACGATAACATAAAAAAGAAGGCAGTTATACCCACTGCTGAATATAACCGCCCTGTTATCTGTCAGTACACGTATCGTGTCTCTTCTGTTTCGACACTCTTATCTGAACTGTTATTTCAGACTCCTGAAAAACGGGTTCATTATACAGTATCCCAACATCTATATCAAGTATTAATTAACAAGTTGTTGATTTTTTTGCAGCTTTTTTCGCCTGGCTCTCACTCCAGAGCTCATCGGCCTGTTTCTTCCATACCTCTGCATAGTGATCACACTTTGCACAGAGATGCTCCGCTGTTTCCGGTGACTGAAGATCTGTAGATTTCGCTCCTGCACGCTCAACCATCTTGCGGAGAAGTTCAGGATTTTCAAGCATCGGACATGGACGAAGCATGTTCTTGTTGAACGGCTGACCTTTGTGATACTCCATAAAGATCGGGCTCTTCAGCGCCTCAAGAAGTGTACATTCTTTAATGTTCGCATTGGAGAAATGAATGAATACACAAGGATCCACGTCTCCGTTTGCATTGATATGGAGGTAACGACGGCCACCTGCGATACATCCGCCTACATACTCTGCATCATTCTGGAAGTCCATTGTGAAGAGAGATTTTGTGGCACGGAATCTGCGGACGCTGTCATACATTTTGATTCTCTGCTCCGGTGTGGGAAGAAGATCTGCTGCCGCATCATTTCCAACCGGCATATAGTGGAAGAACCACGCAAAATAAGCACCGCACTCGATCAGATGATCGAAGTATTCCTCACTGCTTACTGCATCTACGTTTGCGGATGTGTAGCATGTGGAAACACCGAACGGAAGTCCGTGACTCTTCAGAAGCTCCATGGCATGCATAACCTTCTGATATACGCCATCTCCACGACGTCCGTCTGTAGTTGCCTCTGTTCCCTCAAGGCTGATAGCCGGAACGAAGTTTTTCACACGGAGCATTTCCTGACAGAATTCTTCGTCGATAAGAGTTCCGTTTGTGAAGGAAAGGAACTCGCAGTCCGGATTCATCTCACAGATCTTAATGAGATCCTTTTTGCGGACCAGTGGCTCACCGCCTGTGTAGATGTACATATAGGTTCCCAGCTCTTTACCCTGTTTTACGATAGAATCGATGGTCTCAAGATCCAGGTTCAGCTTGTGGCCATACTCTGCTGCCCAGCATCCTGTGCAATGAAGGTTACATGCGCTGGTAGGATCAAGAAGAATTGCCCACGGTACATTGCAGTCATTCTCTTCTGATACCTTTTCCTGCGTTGCGCTTCCCTTAAGACTGGCATTTACAATAAAGTTGCGGAAGAATGTCTGGCGTACGCCTGCATCCAGCTGATACATACGAAGGATCAGCTGATACCAGTTGTCCTTTGCCTCGATGGAGTGACGGATCGCATTTCTCTGTCCTGCATACCAGCCATCCGGCGTTACTTTATCAACCATTTCCATGATCTTCGGTATGTTTGTCTCCGGATCCTTCTCAAGATAATCCAGTGCTTTTGTTACGGTAGCTGCGATCGCTGCCTGTTTTGCTTTGTCTACGATTCCCATACTCTATTTCCTCCTATGTTATTATCTAAAGTGATTGGTTATTTTTATGTTTATGTTTAAAGCCGACTCTTGATGATCTTGATCGTCAGGATCCCGACCCATAGGTTAAGAATTCCTTCCAGTAAAATGGAAAATCCTACCAACGCCATCATCGTAGCTGCTGCTTCAAATGGTCTGATAAAAACCAGAACTCCGATTACTCCGGTGACCAGTGCGATCAGCAGGATCTGCCACCACAGCGCCAGACCGAATCTCTTCGCATCTACAGACATCTGGATCTTAAACAGGGCATCTGCCAGGATCAGGATTCCAAACACGGAAAAAATAAGATCCACTGCGAAATTTTTTCTGGCTATCATGATCACTCCCACTGCCATCAGCAGGATCCCGAAAGCCAGATCGAACTGAAATGCCAGACAAAAAGCATCTCGCGTGAAATATCCGCTGATCTTAATAGCTCCGTACAGGATCAGCATGATTCCCATAAGCACGCACAGCATTTTTACAGAGCTTTTGGGCTTTGCCATCAGAAAAATACCCAGCACGCAGAACAGTAATGACATGACGATGTAGATGTTTTTTACAAGCTTCAGCTGTTTCAGGTCATCCATACGTTCCCTCCTTGATAATTTTTTCTCATTTATTGTACTGAATTATACATCACCGTGTCGTTTAAAAAAACAGACAAAAAAGAGCCAGTGCCTAAATTTCAGACACCAGCTCAAAATTAACTGTTTCTATATTTTAATAATATTCGAGGACATTCCTGTTCCACAGGTGAATGGATATTTTTAATCTTTCAGATTTTTGTACTGACTCTCGAGGCTCTTCTCGTAAATATACTCCAGCTTATGCATATCTGACAGGATATCATAATCCATATCATGCCGCAGCCAGTCCAGGATCACTCCCACAAATACGCATTTATAATACCGGCTTATAAGATGCCTATCCTCCTGATCCATTTCAAAGTCTCCGACCGCCCTGTTGATCAGCTCCTCCACCACACGCTCCGTGGCATGATCCAGATAATCGGCAAATACATCCCTCTGAATCGAGCGGTACAGATGTATCATGGCTTTTTTGTTCTTCTGAACTGCATTGACAAGGATTTCCATACAGTCGCTGACTGATTCCGGTGCTTTCTGATCCTTCAGAATGTCATTCAGCTCTTCCTTCACCATTGCTTCCACCGCATCCGGAATATCCCTGAAATGGTAGTAAAATGTATTCCTGTTTACTCCACAGCGTTCCACGATGTCCTTTACCGTAATCTTGGACAATGGTTTTTCGTTCATAAGTTCCGTCAGTGTATGCAGTATAATCTGTCTTGTAAAACCTGGCATTTTCTCTCCCCCATCACAAGCTTTCCTCGGGTTATTTCCTTATTATGTCACAATATTAACACTCTTTCAAGCGACAACATGTTAGAAAATGTCCATAAATCCTCCCCCCGATAACTGTCCCATGGCCTGACTGAACAAGGTTTTGTCAGATTTCTTCTTTCTGTTCCTGCACTTTTTTCTCTGGCTGAATATGAACGATTCCCTCCACAACGGTATGGTTTCTGACCTGATTTACCACAATATCCAGATTTTTCCAACTGCATCGGAACTGTTCTCCATCCTCCGGTACACGTTCCAGAACTCCACAGACAAAGCCGCTGAAGGTATCATATTTTTCTACAGGAAGCTCCACATTTATAGCCTCTGCCACATCATCCAGGATCGCTCCCCCCTGTATTTTCCAGATATGTTCTCCTGTCTTCTCAATATCATCCGGCTTCGGCAGATCCGTCCTGTCGTCAATATCTCCCACCAGTGTTTCCACAAGATCATGCAGAGTGACGATCCCCACAAAACAGCCGTATTCATCCAGCACTACTGCAAAATAATCCCGTTTCTCCCTCATTTCCCGGAAGATCAGGTTGGCACGCATGGATTCCGGTACAAAAAACGGTGAATAACAGGCATGCTGCAGAACAGCTTCTCTGGATCTGTCATCCAGGCGGAAATAATCTCTGGTGTCCAGAATATGGATAATATCATCCTGATCTTCCCCGCATACCGGATAAAAGGTGTGACGGTTCTCTCTGATGATCCTTTCCCATTCCTCATCGGAGTCTTCCATATAGAGGACAACCACATCTCTTCTGTGTGTACAGATCTCATCTGCCGCAGTATCATCCAGGTCAAAAACATTCTGGATCATCTCGCTTTCTTCCTGCTGGATGCTGCCCTGTTCATTTCCCTCTGTAAGCAGCATACGGATTTCTTCCTCTGTGGCCTGCTCCTCTTTTTCTTCCGGTTTGATCCCCATCAGATACAGCACACCATTGGCAGTTACTGTCAGAAGTGCGGTAGCCGGCCAGACTGCAATCATCGCGATCTTAAGAAGTCCTGCCAGACGCAGAGACAGCTCATCCGGATTTTTCATTCCCAAACGTCTTGGCACCAGTTCTCCGAACAGAAGACTTACATAGGAAAGCAGTATGGTCACAATAATCATGCATACGATCTTCAGAACATTCTGTGGTACATCTGTTCCTGCCCTTATCAGTGCTGCTGTCATCGGCTGTGCAAAATATTCTGCCGCAAAAGCGCTCTGCAGAAATCCTGCTGTAGTTACCATTACACGGATCGCTGTCATAAAATGTGCCGGCTGTTCTGTGAGCTTTATCAAAATCTGCGCCCGGTGATCTCCCTCTTCCGCCAGCTCCCTCATCTTTGCTTCATTCATGGACAGAATCGCCATTTCCGCACCTGCGAAAACAGAGTTCAGAAAGATCAGGAATACCAGTAAAACAATTGCCTGTATCATATTTTTATTCCCCTCAGTATAGTCGTTCGGAATTATTCCGAACCAATTATAATACAGAAAGCGGACCGTTATCATCCGCTTTCCTGTTGCTTATTCTGATTATTATTACATAAGATAGCATAACCCTTCCGGTCTGTCAAACCATCCGCTTCCAACCAGTAATATACTATACTATAATATAAAAAACAGCAGATACATGCAACAGAACGGCCTTTCATCTTCCACTCTGCTGCATGCCTGTGAACATCATCGCTGCACGACCTATGTTCACTCTGCTGCTTCCTTTTCCATATGTTGTTTCGGAAATTCCATAATGATCTCGGTTCCCTGTCCCGGTTCACTGTTAAGCCACAGCCTGCCGTTCAGAGTTTTTACCCCGTGCTTCACAATGGAAAGGCCAAGACCGGTTCCGCCGATTTCCCTGGAATGGCTTTTGTCCACCCGATAAAAGCGTTCAAAAATGCGTTCCTGATCTTCCTTCGGAATACCGATCCCTGTATCCCGCACATTCACGCGAACTGCATCCTCGCCATCCTTCAGTCTCACAAAGACCTCTCCACCCCGGCGGTTATATTTGACAGCATTATCGCAGACATTATAGAGAACCTCTTCCATGATCGTCGGCACTGTATCCAACACTGTACTTCCGCCTTCCATATACATATGCACTTCCTGCTTTTCGGCAGCTTCATGTAAGGTAGAAAAAATATCATGAGTCAGACTGTAAAGATCCAGTTTTTCCCACTGATACGGCAATCCGCCTTCATCCAGACGGGAGATTCGGATCACATCTCCAACCAGACGGATCAGTCTCTGCGCTTCCTTATAGATGCGTCCTGCAAAAACCTTCACATCCTCATCCTTCACAAATCCGTCCTGCATGATCTCAGCAAATCCAGAAATGGAAGTCAGCGGCGTTTTCAGTTCATGGGAAACATTGGCGGAAAATTCTCTTCGCAGCTGTTCCCTTTCTACTTTTTCGGTCACATCCACCAGAAGGATCACCGCACCCTCTGTCTTATTTTCTCTTGTGACAGGATTGGCGATCACCTGAATCTCACTGCCATCCAGACGAAGGATCTTGTTCTCATGCTTTCCTTCAAGGACCTGCCCAACGACACCTCGAAACTCCTCCGAGCGGTTCAGAAGATATACACTTTCTCCTGTTTTGATCTCCTTTACCTTAAGAAGCTTTCCCACACTGGAGTTGACAGAAAGTACCATGGTATAACGGTCGATCACAAGAAGTCCCTCCTGCATGTTCTCCGTGATAATAGAAAATTCTTTCTGCTGTCTTCTGGCTGCCTCAAGCTGCAGACGGATCTGCCGGCTCTGTCTGCCAATCTTGCTGAGAAGCGGCTGTACCTCATCATAGGCATCATTCTCATCCGGATTCTCCAGATCAAGCCCATTAAGAGGTTCCACAACCTTCCCGGAAAGCCTAGATGCAAACACGCCGGACAGGAGCAGCATAAGTATCAGAACTGCAGCAAAAGGCGGAAGCAGCTGCAGGAGCAGCATCCATACAGAAGCCTGGTTACTGGAAACTCTCAGCACATTGCCATTTTCAAGGCGTACTGCATAATACATTGTTTTTTCGGAAAGAGTTGATGACATTCTTTCATCCGCACCTTCTCCGTTGATCTCTGCTTCACGGATCTCCTTGCGATGTCCGTGATTATCCATGCTTTCCACATTTGCCTCATTGTCGTAGATAACTTTTCCACTTTCATCCACATAAGTGATCCTGGAATCCTCATCATTCAGCTTCTTCAGATAATCTATCCCGGTACTTTCCACACCTCTGGAAATATACACGGCTTCTTTCTTCAGCTCACCCATCAGCTGTCCCTGAAAATAGTGATAAAGGATTCCCACGACAAATGCCAGTCCCAGTACTGTGATCAGTGATGAAACCAGCATGATATACTTAAATATTTTTTTACTCAAAGCTCAGCCCTTTCCTTTCTCCGAAATCTATATAGCATTTTACAAAAGCAATGTAAAAACAATCATCTGAAAAAAGTTAAATCCTTGTAAATTTCATCACATTATAAAAAGTGCTGTGATATCCTTTCAATACCACAGCACTTTTTTATAATAATGCAACTCTTTGCAATCTGCTCTTACTTATTTCTATTCCTCAACAAAATAGTTATCTGTATGACTGGAACCGCTTCTGTGGTTTCCTGTGATGGAATATTCCACCCACTCTGCAATGTTCACAGCGTGATCACCGATACGCTCGAAATATTTTGCAGCCATAAGGATATCCAGACCGATGCTTGCATCCGGCTTTCCGTTATTCAGAACCTCGGCCAGCTTTTCCTTAATATCATTGAAGGCATCGTCCACCTTATCATCATCGTCAATAACCTTTCTGCAAAGCTCAAGATCACCCTTTACAAAGGCATCGATGCTTTCTGTAACCATCCGGACAGTATCCTCTGCCATCTTCCGGATATTAATGATATCTCCGGTAACTGCTTTGTCCTCGATATGCTTGGACAGATCCGCAATATCTGCTGCCTGATCACCGATGCGTTCCATATCGGAGATCATCTTCAGCGCTGCGGAAATGGATCGCAGATCTCCGGCTACCGGATGCTCATGAAGAAGAAGCTTCATGCAGAGATTTTCAATCTCTCTTTCCTGTGCATCGATCTCTTTTTCCGTCTCAAAGATCTTGCCAATGAGAGTCATCCCGCCTTCACCCTGAATAGCTTTGGCAGAAAGTGAAATTGCTTTTTCACAGAGACTTCCCATGGTGATCAGTCCCACGTGAAGCTCTTCCAGCTGTCTTACAAAACGTTCTGACATAATATCAACCAAACCTTCCTGTAATATAATCCTCTGTACGCTTATCTGCCGGCATGGAGAACAGCTTGTCTGTATCCGCAAATTCCACAACCTCACCAAGAAGGAAAAATGCTGTCTTGTCGGAGATACGGGTTGCCTGCTGCATGTTATGTGTGACCATGACAATGGTGTAATCCTTTTTAAGCTCTACTGCCAGATCCTCGATCTTGGAAGTGGAGATCGGGTCCAGGGCAGATGTGGGCTCATCCATAAGAAGCACCTCCGGCTGTACTGCCAGGGCACGGGCAATACAGAGACGCTGCTGCTGTCCGCCTGACATTCCAAGAGCACTTTTTTTCAGGCGATCCTTGACCTCATCCCAGATTGCCGCATCACGGAGAGATTTTTCCACGATCTCATCCAGCTTCGCCTTGGAACGGATACCGTGAGTCCTCGGGCCATATGCAATGTTATCATAAATGCTCATTGGGAACGGATTGGGCTTCTGGAATACCATACCCACACGTTTACGCAGAAGATTCACATCCATATCTCCGTAAATATCTTCCCCGTCAAGCTCTACCTTTCCTGTGATGGTACAGCCTTCCACAAGGTCATTCATACGGTTTAAGGATTTCAGAAGTGTGGATTTGCCGCAGCCGCTTGGTCCGATAAATGCTGTGATCTCTTTTTCCGGGATCTCCATATTGATTCCCTTCAGGGCATGAAAGCTTCCATAATGGAGATTCATATTATCAATTGAAATTTTTGTATTTTCACTCATGATCGATCATTATCCTTTCGCAATTTTTCTGGCTACCAGACCGGACAGTCCGTTAATAACAAGTACAAATGCCAGAATGACTACTGCTGTTGCAGATGCCTGGTTTACATGAAGTCCCTCACTGGAAAGCACATACATGTGAAGTGCCAGGGTACGTCCGGAACCCATCAGGCTGTTTGGAACTGCCGCAACAGTACCGGAGGTATAAAGAAGTGCTGCAGTCTCACCTACCACACGTCCGATGGCCAGGATCACACCTGCCAGGATTCCGGGAACTGCGGAGGGAAGTACGATCGTAAAAATAGTACGGAGCTTGCCTGCTCCAAGTCCGAAGCTTGCCTCACGGTAAGAATCCGGAACAGATTTCAGTGCTTCCTCAGCGGTACGCATGATCAGGGGAAGTACCATGATCACCATGGTCAGCGCGCCGGAAAGAAGAGACATGCCCCAGTGCAGTGTGGTTACAAAGAACAGCATACCGAACAGACCATATACAATGGATGGAATACCGGAAAGTGTCTCTGCGGTAATACGGATCAGCTTTACAAAGCGGCTGCCTTTTTTTGCATATTCTACAAGGAAGATCGCTGCAAAAATTCCTACCGGAGCGGCAATCGCCAGAGATACCAGTGTCATGATCAGGGTATTGATCAGTGACGGGAGAAGGGAAACGTTCTCTGAGGTATAGGTAAGGCTGAACAGACTTGCATTCAGATAGGGGATACCTTTTACAAGCACATAGCCGATGAGGAAGAACAGCAGTGCAAAAGTGATCACCGCTCCCAGCAATGTAAGGAATGCCAGGACTCCCGCGCCAGGATGTCTTGCGTAGGACTTCAGCTGGTCTCCTATAGTAAGTGTATTTCTTTTTTTCATTGTTGCTTCTGCCGCAGGATCTGCGGTTACTGATACGTTAGTTTGCATGCTCCGCCCTCCTGTTCAGCAGTGAAAGACTTAAGTTGATGATCAGGATAAATACAAAGAGTACAACTCCTGTTGCGATCAGTGCTTCTCTGTGAAGTCCTGATGCATATCCCATTTCTGTTACGATGTTTGCAGTCATGGTACGTACACCCTGAAGAAGTCCCTTCGGCATACGCGGCTGGTTTCCGGCTACCATGATCACGGCCATGGTCTCACCGATGGCACGTCCGATCCCAAGGACAACGCCTGCCAGGATTCCGGACTTTGCTGCAGGAAGCATAACAAAGAAAATGCTTCTTTCTTTTGTTGCGCCAAGTGCAAGTGAGCCTTCATAGTAGCTTTCCGGAACGCTTCGTACTGCCGATTCCGTAACTCCGATAATCGTCGGAAGGATCATGATTCCCAGAAGGATACATGCTGCCAGCATACTGCTTCCGGTTCCGCCGAACAGCTGGCGGATCAGCGGTACCAGGAGAACCAGACCAAAATAGCCATATACGATGGATGGAACGCCTGCCATAAGCTCAATACCGGATTTCAGTGGTTTATAGATTTTTTTCGGGCAATATCTTGCCATAAATACGGAGGTAAAAAGTGCGATCGGAACTCCGATAAGGATTGCTCCTGCAGTTACATAAATACTTGCCACGATCATTGGCAGGATTCCGAATTTATCGTTTGTCGGTCTCCATTCTGTTCCGAAGAGGAATTTTAAGGGACCAATCTTTCCCATTGCAGGAAGGCCGTTTGCAAAAAGGAACACACAAATAAGAAATACTGCGAGAACCGATGCACAGGCCGCAATGAGAAAAACGACCTTCATGGCCTTTTCTCCTAAATGATTCATAAGACACCTTTCTCTCTGTTCCAGTGGATATCCACTGTGCTGATATATAACGGAGCGGCTTTCCTGACCTTGTCATGATCGCCGCTCTTTGTAAGATACTTCAATCGTTTTTACCTGGGAATTTATTTGGTCACGTCTTCCCAGTCTGTGATGTCACCTGTGAAGATGGATTTTACCTGGTCACTTGAAAGCTCCTCAAGGTCATTGTCGTTATTTACGATGACTGCGATACCATCTTTTGCGATCTCTGTAGCTTTAACACCTTTCTCTGTTTCCTCGTCCTTCAGCTCACGGGATGCCATTCCGATATCACATACACCCTCTGTTGCGCTATTGATTCCTGTTGTGGAGTCGCTGACCTGAACCTCTACTGTGATGTTTTTGTTTGTTTTCTGATATGCCTCTGCAAGCTTCTCCATTACAGGTCCTACGGAAGAAGATCCCATAACTACGACTTTGCCTTTTGCATCTCCGGCTTTGTATGCCTCTGCTTTTTCATCTACTTTGATGTAGCCTTCTTTTTCGATGATGTCCTGTCCGTCAGAGCTCATGATGTAGTTAATGAAATCCTGTGCTGCATCGCTGAGCTTGTCGCCTGTTACGATGTTGAACGGACGTGCTACCTTGTATGTATCATCTGCAACGTTCTCTGCTGTTGCCTCTGCTCCATCGATCTTTACTGCTTTTACTGTATCGTTCAGGGAACCCAGGGATACGTATCCGATAGAATTCTCATCTCCTGCTACTGTGGTCAGCATTACATCTGTGTTGTTTGTGATGCTTGCTTCCTGTGTTGTCATATCTACTTTCTCGCCGTCTTTTTCTTCTTCGATTCCAAACAGCTCTACGAATGCTCCACGTGTTCCGGATCCGTCCTCACGGGAAATTACGTCGATCGCTCCGGATGGTGCTGCCATTACAACTGTTCCCATTACTGTAGTTCCGATAAGTGCTGCTGTTAAGATGCCTGCGATTCTTTTTTTCATGATTTTTTCTCCTCATTTCTATGATCATTTTTACTTGCTCACTGCTTAAGTACAGGTGTTATTATAGGAATGGAAGGTAAAATATAAAATCGCAGTTTTGTAAAATGTTGGTTAAAAAACGGGATAAAAAAAAGCTGCTTACGCAGCTTTTTTATATGATATACTCGTCCGCCTTCACGGATTGCCAATTCATCAGGTCTTCCAGTGTTATATGATCTACCACACCTTTGATGGCGTCGTCCAGCTTTTTCCAGAGGATCTGGGTGACGCAGTTCTCCTCACGGTCACAGATGGCTCCGTTGTCGTCCAGACATTCCACAGGGGAAAGACTTCCCTCTGTAAGACGGAGGATCATTCCGATGGTGTATTTATCCGGGGTCTGCTGCAGTGCATAGCCACCCTGAGGGCCACGGACACTGCGGACAAAGCCTGCTTTGTTCAGAATGGAGATGATCTGCTCCAGATATTTATCGGAGATCTCCTGGCGCTTCGCCACATCCTTCAGGCGGATCGGTTTTCCTGTATAATTTGTAGCAAGATCCAACATCAGTCTCAGCGCATATCTTCCTCTTGTAGAAATCCTCATGTAATATTTACCTCCAATATTTCAGTATTCTTCTGATTTATAGCCTTTTGCTCTTTCTGTTATTGTGTAGCTGTTCAGCCGGAAATATTCCTCTGTATTCCATAACCGGCACCCTTCTCTGTGATGCACAGGCAGCTTCCTGTATCTTCTTTCATAGGAAGCAGAATCTGCTTTGCAGACTTTATTCTTTATATTGTTAATAGGTTTTGTTTGTTTTCTCTATTATACCTGAAAAAGCTACAAGATACAAGCAAGTCCACACACACTGCTTATTGCTTTTCGCGGGACCTTACCAGTGAACAGTAACCACAGCCCCACAGAGGGCTTACTTAATTCGATGAAATCAAGAATAAAACCGGCGCTCCGGCAGCCTGCTTGGACAGGCATTCAGGAGCGCCGTAAATAATCCCGCAGAATCACGCTTCGGGGCAAAAGAAGCGGTCTTCGGATCGATTATTTTGTAAACAGTGGTGTGGAGTAGTAACGGTCTCCACTGTCCGGAAGAAGTGCTACGATCACTTTCCCCTTGTTCTCCGGGCGTTTTGCAAGCTGGATCGCAGCATAGAGAGCTGCACCGGAGGAAATTCCTGTAAGGATTCCCTCTTTCTTGGTAAGGAGTTTGGATGTTTCAAATGCATCCTCGTTCTCTACCGGAATGATCTCGTCATAAACCTTGGTGTCAAGTGTGTCCGGAACAAAACCTGCGCCGATACCCTGGATCTTATGCGGGCCTGCTTTTCCCTCAGAAAGTACAGGAGAAGTTGCAGGCTCAACAGCAACTACCTTCACATTCGGGTTCTGGCTCTTCAGGTACTCACCTGTACCGGTGATCGTTCCGCCTGTGCCGACACCTGCTACGAAGATATCTACCTTTCCGTCTGTGTCCTTCCAAATCTCAGGACCTGTTGTTGCTGCATGTGCCTTCGGGTTAGCCGGGTTCTCAAACTGTCCGGGGATGAAGCTTCCCGGAATCTCCTTGGCGAGCTCTTCTGCCTTGGCAATGGCACCCTTCATTCCCTTGGCTCCGTCTGTGAGAACTACCTCCGCACCATATGCCTTCAGGATGTTTCTTCTCTCAACACTCATGGTCTCCGGCATGGTGAGGATCGTCTTATAGCCCTTGGCAGCTGCGATGGCTGCAAGTCCGATTCCTGTGTTACCGGATGTTGGCTCGATAATGGTTGCGCCTGGTTTCAGGACACCTTTCTGCTCTGCATCCTCGATCATTGCCTTACCGATTCTGTCCTTAACGCTTCCTGCCGGGTTAAAATACTCAAGTTTGGCAAGTACTGTAGCCTCAAGTCCCTCAGACTTCTCTACGTTCTTAACCTCTACAAGCGGTGTGTTTCCGATCAGTTCCAGTGCGTTTCCGTAAATTTTACCCATGATGATACCCTCCTTATTTCCTTTATGTCCATTTCCTTATTTCCTAGTAACTATATATGTTTTATGTGATTTGATTGAATTATATCATAGTACAGGGATTTGTCAATACATTTCAGCCAAAAAACGCAGGAATTTTTCTCCGGAAAAACCCCTGCGCTTCATATAATTTCATTTATTCTTTTTTAGGATTTTTACAAGCAGATGCATAGTCAGGCGGATATTCATATTCTTTATTTTTCAGATTCTGTTAATGTAATATCCCCATCGCTACATTCCACATTTAAAGTCGGTGCTGAAGCACCGGCCTTGTTCTCATAAACAGAGGTGTCTTCCTCATTGTCGGTTTTTCCCCTAGAAAGCCCCTCCGTGTCCACATCTCCGTCTGCAGCTTTCAGATAAATATTGGTTTTCTCTGCACTGCCGTTCTTCATTTCTACAGAAACATCACCGCAGGAGCTATTGATCTTCATATCTCCGTTAAAGCTGCTGTTGTCTATCTGAATATCTCCGTCGCTGAGAGCTATCTGCCCATCTGCAAGCTCTGCCTTTTTTATGGTCACATCTCCGTTTCCGGATTTCAGCTGCATGTTATCTGTACATTGAAGTTCTTTTACATTCAGATCCCCGTCGGAAAGCTTTGCATCAAACTTTTCGAACTCGCCCTTATCCAGCATCAGATCTCCATTGAGAAGTTCCAGAGTCATTTCTTTACACAAAAGCTGATCGGCAGCAAGATCCCCGTCGGAAAGCTGAAGCTCCGCTTCGGAAAGCTGTGCCTTCTCCGGAATATAAAGAACCACCGTATTCAATGCATCTTTCTTTTCTGTCAGATCCGCATGTGTAGAGAATATCCCCAGATCATAGGTTATATAATAACTTCCACTGCCGCCTGCAGACTCCTCAAGCGTGAGCTCTCCATCCTTATCCTTCCAGGTCAGAGGATTTTTCCTCCCGTTTTTCTCAAGCTTATATTCCATATAATAATGGTCATCATCTGAGGTACGGATATCCAGATCAAAATCCTCAAAATCCACATTCAGCTTTGTAAAATCATCAATCTGTTCTTTTTTCATTACTGTAAGATTTTTACGACTGGAAGAATTTCCTCCGGATACATACATATGATCTGAAGTATATGTGAAATCTTTTCCCCCTGCAAAATATCCTGCTGTGGAAAGAACAACTCCCGCTGCACAAAGTGCTGTACCTGTCATCAGCACTGTTTTTGCAATCTTATTCATTTTTATGCACCTTCTTTCTTGCAAGTCTGTTAACCAGACGGCCGATTCCCATTGCACACCATTTACATATATATATGGTAAGTACTCCAACGAGGATTCCCGCACCTGCCATCAGAAATCCACTGCCGACCAGCATGCAGGCTGCTGCCAGAGATCTTGCGATCAATGTCACGCCGAAACCTGTGAGCACGATACCTCCGGCAATTGCTGATACCCCGGTAACTGCCATGGAAAAAATCACTGCTGCGATGACAATCACCACTGCTGCCAGTACTGCAAGGCCTGCAAACAGCAGCGCAATGCTCACCGGCGATGCACAGATCACCAGAAATGCGAGAAGAATGATCTTTCCGGGGGAACGCTTCTTTCCTGCGGATGTACTGTACCCTGTTGTACTCAGGTTTCCTGAATCTGTCCGGCTATGTGCATGGGAGCTCTCTCCGTAATATGAACCTGCTGCCGGCAAAGCTGCTGTTTTTTCCTCGGTGATGTCTTTACTGTCACTAACACTCTCCTGTAAAAGGTTCAGAAGCAGTTCCCTTGCCGCCTCTTTAGGCTGTCCCAGTTCTTCCATAACCTGCTGTTCATTCTCAGGTCCAGCCTCATCGAAGTATTCCGAAAAATACTCAATGGCATTGTCATAATCTTCTTTTGGAAGCCGCTTCAGATATTTCTTCAGCTGCTCCATATACTCTTTTCTTGTCATTTTCGAAGTCTCCCTTCCACAATATCGTCTATAGTATCGCGGTATTCTCTCCACTCTTTCCTCAAATATTCCAGCTGCTTCCGTCCGTCTTCTGTGATGGAATAATATTTACGTTTCCGTCCCTGAAATTCCTCTGAATAAGTTGTCAGATAACCATCCGTCTCCAGTCTGCGAAGGATCGGATACAATGTGGATTCCTTGATAGAAGCTACCATCTTCACTGTCTGGCTGATCTCATATCCGTAAGAATCCTGCTGCTCTACAACAGAAAGGATCAGGCATTCCGTCAGCACTGCAGACACCGGATAATAATACATAGGCACACCTCTTTATGTAATTATTTTATATATAAAATTTTTATATATAATTATTTTACATATATAGTACCACACTTTTTCCTGTTGTCAAGCACAATTTCACAATTGCTTTTTCCAGACTCCTTCTTTATAATATTTACAAATACAAAATACTCACCCAGAAAGGACTTGAGCTTATGGAAAAAAAGCCCCGTCTGATGGCGATCGTCCTGTTTTTAACGGGTCTTATCTGTATTGGATTACTTTTTGGACTCAGCTATAAAACCTACCGGAAGATCGATGCCGTTGACCAGAAAATGACCTCTGTGATCAAACCGGTCCAGAAAAAGCAGAAATCCATGAAAGAGGATATCGAACTTTATACAGCCAAGATCGAAAAGAAACAGGCAGCCAACAAATACCTGCAGCAGCGGGCACAGACAGAAAAAGCTGTCAAAAACAACACCGTTGAACATGAACGGGCACCGGAAGCCGAAAACAGTCAGAAAACGACCAAAACCTCTGTTTTCAGTGAAGCCGGTGGTGAGGGATTCACCGATGGCGATAATGATACCTCTTCTGCTTCCAACAACGGCCATATTGTCGGGATCGATCCCGGACATCAGAGTGAAAATGTTGATATGAGCGCCACAGAGCCGAACGGCCCCGGTTCCTCCACCATGAAGGCCAAGGCTTCCGCCGGAACCAGAGGTTCCTTCAGCGGTCTCCCGGAGTATCAGCTGAATCTGGACGTTTCTCTTCTGCTTAAGGATATCCTGGAACAGCGTGGATACCAGGTAGTAATGACAAGGACAGACAATGATACCGCTATCAGCAACAAGGAGCGTGCAGAACTGGTCGCTTCCCAGGGTGCGGAGATCTGTGTCCGTATCCATGCAAACGGAGATGATTCTGCAGATGTCTCCGGTGCTCTGACCATGTGTCCGTCCCAGCAGAATCCTTATGTTTCCAGTCTCTATGACAGTTCCAACAAACTATCCAAATGCATTGTGGATTCCTACTGCGCAGCTACCGGCTTCCAGAACCGCGGGATCATCTACACAGATTCCATGACAGGTATTAACTGGAGCACGATCCCGGTGACGATTGTGGAAATGGGATTTATGACCAACCAGAGCGATGATCTGAAAATGGCGGATTCCTCCTTCCAGCAGACTATGGCAGAAGGGATCGCCAATGGAATCGATGCTTATTTCCAATAATAAAAAGGAGTTTGTTTATATATGAAAAAAAATACATTTCTATATATTGTGATCGCAGTGCTTGTCATCGCACTGGCAGGACTTGGGGCACTGAATGTCCGCTCCCTGGACAAGCTTGCATCTCTCCAGACAAAAGTTAACAAGCTGCAGAAAAGTGTGCAGGAGGTTTCTGATTCTGCCGCTGAGCTCAGCAGCAAAGCCGATCAGCTGGATGCTCTTTATCCTGATGATCCTACCGTTTCCAGCGCTGCTGCCGCAGCATCTTCAACTGAGGTCCAGGGTCCTTCCGCACAGGAAGAATCCACAGATACATCTGCAGCCTCCGATTCTTCCGAAGCTTCTGGCAGCAAGGACAGTTCTTCTTCCACTCAGGAAGAAGGAACTCTTTCTCCATCCAGCGGAAGCACTTTCACAGACAATTCGGATTCCAGCATGGACAACCTTCTGAACCAGGTACAGTCTCTTCTTCCTACCGATAACGGAACCTGGTCCGTATATGTATGCAATCTTGCAAAAAATACCGAAGGTACCATCAACGATCAGCAGATGCAGGCTGCCAGCCTGATCAAGCTCTATATCATGGGTGCCGTATATGAAGATTATGACAGTCTTTCCTCCAAATACAGCAAGGATCAGCTGGACAATGCACTGAACTCCATGATCACAGTCAGCGACAATGATGCTGCCAATACACTTGTCAATTATCTTGGCGGCGGGGATGACGCAGCCGGAATGGCCCGTGTGAATAAATTCTGTCAGGAGCACGGATACACCAGCACTTCCATGGGACGTCTTCTTCTTGCAGATAATTCCAATGGGGATAACTACACTTCCGCAAAGGATTGTGGAAAATTTCTGAAGACCATCTATCAGATCGACAAGGGTACTGCTACCGATAACAACGATACTCTGGCAGGAGCCGAATATATGTATCGTCTTCTGAAAATGCAGACCAGGAAAAACAAGATCCCGGCTCAGATGCCTTCCGAGGTAAAGGTTGCCAACAAAACCGGTGAACTGGATCACGTAGAAAACGATGCCGGCATCATCTATGACACCGCAAAGGGGATCGACCTGGTAGTCTGTTTTATGTCACAGGATCTTAATGATACCTCTGCTGCACAGAACACCATCGCACAGGACAGCCGTGCGATCTATGGATACTATAACGAATAACAAAATAACAGACTTACCGGATCGGACAAAAAAAGGATGATGCGTCACCGAAACGCATCATCCTTTTTTCAGTTCTTTTCTTCCCCCTCTTCATAGGATTTTTCCCAAATCTCGGAAAATACTGCCAGCGGACAGTCTGTCAGCAGGCACATCAGAAGAAAGCACTCATATGGATTCACTATGTAGATCTCACTCATTTCGCAGCGGGCCAGGATCTCCTGGATCTCCTCCAGAAAATGGCGATATCTTGTATACGGATCATCATCTGCCATCTCCTGAGAGATCACAAAAAACTCCAGCGTGATCAGATCGAACCGCTCCACCGGAAATTTATGGTTCAGGATATTGTTGATCCTCTGGCGGCTGAAGCGCTTCTGGCTGAAATGTTTTGCCAGAATGGATGCGGACATCTTTTTGAGATTTCCCATTTTATTAATAGGAATCCCGCTGCAGATAACCTTTTCCAGATCCGAAGCACTGATATTCTCAGGCTTCCAGATCTTTTTGCCACCGTTTTCTTCCTCATCTTCCTGATACATGGCTGCAATGATCTTCTTTGCCCGCTCCAGAAGGACCATAAATTCCTGAAAAGCCTGGCTCTTCTCTGATTTCGGATCATCATGTCTTCCTTTCAGAAAAGCCAGATATTCCAGAAGTTTTTCTTCACTGTCCAGACAAAGCCCTGTGCCATACACGATCTCTCCGGTCTTTTTTTCCACCGGAGTCATCTGTTTGTAGGTTTCTTTATATTCCTCAGCTTTATAATAGCCAAGATGATTCCGATAGCAATACCAGTAGATCACTTCTTCCGGATTATGAAAATCAAAATCCTGCTCACGAAGCACCCGGGTCAGAAAACCTGAAACATCCTCTGTACTCATCCGAAGTCCGAACCCCAGAAGAAAAACTGTTTCACGCTTCACAGATGCCTGAGTCAGCCAGTTATTCACCAGAGAACTCAGCTTGGCTGATGTAGGTGACATGGATTTCGGTGTGTAGGTTTCCTTGAAGGATTCCACAACGATCTCCCTGTAGACTTCCTGCGGCACCTGGGAAAAAGGCTCCTCAAGCTCTGCACGCTCATACACATATCGTTTCAGATAGTCACCAAAGGAAACCAGTTCCATCTCCTTGTAAAGATAATGAAAAATAACATCTGCATCCTCATCCTCAAAGGAATCCAGACTGACAACCTGGCGGAACTTCTGTGCCGCCTTTCTTGTAAATTCAAAGTCCTTCACTGAATCGAAGGCAACTGTCTGTTCAAAATCAAGATCCTGCATTCGATTTCTCATCACAAATTTTCTCCTTATCCCTTTTCTTACTCCCCGGGTTTATTACCGTCCGGTACTGTGGCGTTCTGCCCAGCGTTTGAGAAGATTTTTTTCTTCATAGCCGCTGATCTGTGCAAGGACCAGTGTCACATTATCTCTGCCGCCTCTTTCCAATGCCTGTTCCAGGATCTTACCTACTTTTTCTTCTGCGGTTTCTGTCCCGTCAAGGATATTCTGAAGCTCCTGATCAGAAAGCATGTCTGTCACTCCATCTGAACAGATCAGATACGAGCTCCCCGGCTGATAACCGATCTCCACGATAGAAGGCTCCAGTGCCATGTTTTCTTCCTGGAAGCCCAGATACTGCGTCAGCGGGGCTTTTCCCAGCATTTTTCCACCGATCACATGGTCCGTGGAAATCTGCTGGAGCTTCCCCTGAAAATGACGGTAGATACGGCTATCTCCAAGGTTGCAGGCATAGATCGCCTTTTCACTGAAAGACAAAAGTGCCATGGTTGTTCCCATGCTTCTGATACAGTTTTCATTGCTGTAGCGACATACTGCCTCATTCATATTTTCGCAGGCTCCTGTCAGAAAAACCACAGGCTCTTTTTTCAGGGTCTTTTTGTTTTCTTCATAGAAGCCTCCCAGCGCTTCCACAGCTGCAGAAGCTGCCATTTCACCGCAGCTTTCTCCGCCCATGCCGTCAAAAACGGCCAGCATTGGAAGCTGCCAGTGCTGTGTATGACCTGCCAGGATCCCGTCAACCCCCTGGTTGTGCACCGGCAGACGCACTCCGCAGCACCAGAAATTATCCTCATTATTTGTCCTCACCTTTCCGGTGTGACATGTATACGCATAATCAATCTGATAGGCCATTCTTTTTCCTTTCGTAAAACCCCTTCGACATTACTGCTGAAGCTCCACTACAGAATTACTCCAGTATTTGTCTCCCAGTTCTACATATTTGTCATTATCGCTCTCTTTATCATGCACCCTGCCATCTGCATCGATCCATCGGATCAGAAGGCCGTCCTGATAATAAAAATACTGCTTCTCATCTCCGTCCCATACATAAGTATAAAACATCTGCTCGCCCCAGTAAAAATATTCCTCATAAACGCCATCTGCGGAACTGCCGGGATATACAAGCACTTTGGCAATCTCTCCTGATCCGTTATAAAAGCGCAGGCGATCCCCCTCTGTGCCTTCACGTCTATAACTGTCCAGAGCATTTTCTATGGTTGTCGCATGGTCACGTATCGTTTCCATTGCCTGCGCGAAGCTTTTATCCGAATTGTCTGCAGTACCGAAATTCCCTTTGTTCAGAGCATCAGAATCATCAGAATCTGTATACGAAGGCTCTCCATTATCCGCAGGTTTCCGTATCGTTCGTACCGCAAGGATCCCTCCGATCAGCACAACAAGGATCCCGGCAGTTATGAGCATTCTGAAAATACCTTTCCGCCTCTTTCTGTCATCGGTTTTTCCGCCATTCTCTGGCACGGATTCCTCCCACTCCTGGAGATTCTGGTCACGGTCGTCTTCCAGATCTGTGATAGAGGTAACTCTGGGCTTTACAGCTCCGGTTTTTCTTGTACCGGGCTCTGACTGAAGGGAACGTCCTGACGGATAACCGGACCGGCTATCTTTTTCAGATACTGCTTTTTCGGATGCAGATTTCTGAGGCTTCTGCATTGTGCTCTGAGCCTTTGGCGTATTCCGGGCTGCATTTTTTACTATTTCTCCGGCTATCGGTTTCTCCGGCTGTACGGATGCCGGCGCAGGATTTCTACGTGCCTGACGGATCGCATTCGTATTCAGCTGACTTGTTCTTGCCAGCTGTCTGGCGGCACCCTCCTGAAGAAACTTCGGCATGGACTCCGGAACAGGTCTTTCCTCCACTGGTTTCTGTTTCTCATGAACTCCCTGTTCTCTGTTTGCCGCTCCATACCGGATTTCTTCCAGTGCTTCCCGAAACTTATCAGGAGTCTGATATCGTTCTTTTGCATCATAAGCACAGGCTTTTAAGATAACGGAGCCGAAAGCCTCTCCTGCATCCACAGGTGGTGGCGGTGTTTCACCTGACATCCTCCTCGTGAGTGCGTTTTCCTTATCTCTATATGTGATCAGTTGTTTTTCAAGATTCAGAAACGGAAGTCTGTTATGATTCATCAGTTTATATAACACCAGGCCAAGTGCATAAATGTCCACCCTGCTGTCGTACTGTTCTCCCCTGTACATCTCCGGCGCCATATAAGAATAAGTTCCCTTTTTGGAAAGGGTGCTCATGGTTTTTTCCAGTTCTCTGGCGATTCCAAAGTCCCCCAGCTTGAAATCCCCAAACCTGGATACAAAGATATTCTCCGGTTTGATATCTCTGTGAATGATGTGAAGCTGCCCGCAGTATTCCAGTGCTTTACAAAGGTCAATGCCAAGCTTCATCACTTCTTTTTCTGTGAGATTTTTTCCCGCATAATACTCCATGAAGCTTGTGAGATATTCCATGCGGATAAAAATATCCCAGCCAATCTCATCCAGATATTCCATCACCTTGTAATCTTCTACTGATACAATGTGGGAATTTCCCCGGAAATACTCCATGGTGCTTACTTCCTGAATGCACTCCTCCACCAGATTTTCAAAATAACCGCGGACAGATTTTTCATCACCGGATTCTGAGCGCACACTGTCCAGCTCCCCTTTACTGGCGGGGATTGTGATTATCTTAATTGCCGAGTAAAAAGAACGTCCCTTCTCAGTTCTCTGAGCTTTATACACTCTTCCAAAAGAGCCTTCCCCGATCTTGCTTACGATCTTCCATTCCGGCCACGGGGAAATTGGCAGTTCCTTGTCCATCGCAATCCCTCCTCTCTCAGAAAATCCCTGCTTATAAACAGAAATCTCCCTCCGGATTTCCGGGGGGAGATTTATTTATATTAGCAAGGTATATCGACTTATTCTTCTACCGGTGCAGTTTCCTCTGCTGTCTCTTCAACAGCAATGGTCTCTTCCTCCGGAGCAGTCTCAGTCTTCTCTTCCTCTACGGAAATTTCCTCTGTATCCTCAGGCTCCTCGGAGGCTGTTTTTACCTCCGGCATTCCTGTGTCAAGACTGATCTCACTGTAACGCTTCATACCTGTACCTGCAGGAATCAGCTTACCGATGATAACGTTCTCTTTCAGACCGATCAGCGGATCGACCTTACCTTTGATAGCAGCCTCTGTCAGGACTTTTGTTGTTTCCTGGAAGGATGCTGCTGACAGGAAGGAGTTTGTAGCAAGGGATGCCTTGGTAATACCAAGCATAACCTGTTTGCCCTCTGCCGGCTGTTTGCCCTCTGCCTCAAGTTTCTCGTTAACTTCCTCAACATCAAGGACATCAACAAGTGTTCCTGGCAGGAACTCTGTATCTCCGTTATCCTCGATACGGATCTTCTTCAGCATCTGATGAACGATAACCTCGATATGCTTATCGTTGATCTCAACACCCTGCAGACGATATACACGCTGAACCTCACGGATCATGTAATCCTGAACTGCACGCACACCCTTGATTCTCAGGATATCATGCGGATTTACACTACCTTCTGTCAGCTCATCACCGGCCTCAAGAACCTGTCCATCAAGGACTTTGATACGAGAACCGTATGGGATCAGGTAAGTCTTGGAATCGCCTGTCTCCGGATCGTTTACGATGATCTCACGTTTCTTCTTAGTGTCGTTGATCGTGGCAACACCTGGGATCTCTGTGATGATCGCAAGACCCTTCGGCTTTCTTGCCTCAAAAAGCTCCTCGACACGAGGAAGACCCTGTGTGATATCTCCACCGGCAACACCACCGGTATGGAAAGTACGCATGGTCAGCTGTGTACCTGGCTCACCGATAGACTGTGCTGCGATGATACCAACAGACTCACCAACCTGTACCGGCTCACCGGTAGCCATGTTCGCACCATAACATTTTGCGCAGACACCAACCTTGCACTTACAGGAAAGGATGGTACGGATCTTCAGTTTGTCGATCGGTCCGCCTGTCTGGTTGCTTACGCCCTCTTTCATGATACGGGCTGCACGCTTCGGTGTGATCATGTGGTTTGCTTTAACAAGGATTTCTCCGTCTTTATTCTTAACTGTCTCACAGGAGAAACGTCCTGTGATACGCTCCTGAAGACTCTCGATCTCTTCTTTTCCGTCCATGAATCCACGAACGACCATACCGGAGATCTCTGCTCTGTTCTCACAGCAGTCTGCCTCACGAACGATCAGATCCTGAGATACGTCAACAAGTCGTCTTGTCAGGTATCCGGAATCGGCTGTACGAAGAGCGGTATCAGAAAGACCTTTACGAGCTCCATGAGCAGACATGAAGTACTCCAGTACGTCAAGACCTTCACGGAAGTTTGACTTGATCGGGAGCTCAATGGTATGACCGGTTGTATCAGCCATCAGTCCTCGCATTCCGGCAAGCTGTTTGATCTGCTTATCGGAACCACGGGCTCCGGAGTCAGCCATCATGAAGATGTTGTTGTACTTATCAAGACCTGTAAGAAGTGCCTTTGTAAGCTCATCATCAGTCTTCTTCCAGGTATCAACAACCTCTTTGTAACGCTCTTCTTCTGTGATAAGACCACGTTTGTAGTTCTTTGTAATACGGTCAACAGTATCCTGAGCCTGCTTGATCATCTCCGGCTTCTGCGGCGGCACGGTCATATCGGAAATAGATACGGTCATGGCTGCACGTGTGGAGTATTTGTAACCCATAGCCTTAACGGAGTCAAGCACCTCGGCTGTCTTTGTTGCACCGTGAGTATTGATAACCTTTTCAAGGATCTGCTTCAGCTGTTTCTTACCTACAAGGAAATCAACCTCAAGAAGCAGTTCGTTTCCAGGTACGCTTCTGTCTACGAATCCAAGATCCTGCGGAAGGATCTCGTTAAACAGGAAACGTCCCAGTGTAGAATGAACATTGCCGCTTAAAACAGTTCCGTCCGGCATTGTCTTATGGCAATGAACAATGATCTTTGTCTGGAGTGTGATGACCTTGTTCTCATATGCAAGAATTGCCTCGTTGACACTCTTGAAGAACTTGCCCTCACCCTTGTTTCCAGGTCTCTCCTGTGTCAGGTAGTAGATACCAAGGACCATATCCTGTGAAGGAACGGCTACAGGACCACCATCTGACGGTTTCAGAAGGTTGTTCGGTGATAACAGAAGGAAACGGCACTCTGCCTGCGCTTCCTGGGAAAGCGGAAGATGTACGGCCATCTGGTCACCATCGAAGTCAGCGTTGAACGCTGTACAAACAAGCGGATGAAGCTTGATCGCCTTACCTTCTACAAGGATCGGCTCGAACGCCTGGATACCCAGACGATGCAGTGTAGGTGCACGGTTCAGCATAACCGGATGCTCCTTAATGACGTCCTCAAGGACATCCCATACTGCAGGCTCAAGCTTCTCTACCATTTTCTTGGCATTCTTGATGTTGTGGGAAGTTCCGTTGGCAACAAGCTCTTTCATAACGAAAGGTTTGAACAGCTCGATAGCCATCTCTTTCGGAAGACCACACTGATAGATCTTCAGCTCAGGTCCTACGACGATTACAGAACGTCCGGAGTAGTCAACTCGTTTACCAAGAAGGTTCTGACGGAAACGTCCGGATTTACCTTTCAGCATATCGGAAAGGGATTTCAGAGCTCTGTTTCCAGGGCCTGTTACAGGACGTCCACGGCGTCCGTTATCGATCAGGGCATCTACAGCCTCCTGCAGCATACGCTTCTCGTTGCGGACAATGATATCCGGAGCACCAAGCTCCAGAAGTCTTTTCAGACGGTTGTTTCTGTTGATGATCCTTCTGTAAAGATCATTCAGGTCAGATGTTGCAAAACGTCCTCCGTCCAGCTGTACCATAGGACGAAGATCCGGCGGGATAACCGGGATAACGGTCATGATCATCCACTCAGGACGGTTGCCGGACTCACGGAAGGACTCCACAACTTCAAGACGTTTGATGATCCTTGCACGTTTCTGGCCTGTTGCGTCCACAAGCTCTGCCTTCAGTTCTTCGGAATCCTTTTCAAGATCGATAGCCTGAAGAAGCTCCATGATGGACTCGGCACCCATACCTACACGGAATCCTTCTCCGTAAGACTCACGTGCTTCCTGGTACTCACGCTCGGTGAGTACCTGTTTGTACATAAGTCCGGAATCTGCAGGATCCAGAACGATATAGTTAGCAAAGTAAAGTACTTTCTCCAGTGTTCTCGGAGAAATATCAAGGATCAGACCCATACGGGACGGAATTCCTTTAAAGTACCAGATATGAGACACCGGAGCTGCAAGCTCGATGTGTCCCATACGCTCTCTACGAACGGCAGATTTGGTTACTTCAACACCGCATCTGTCGCAGACAACGCCTTTATAGCGAATTTTTTTGTACTTTCCACAGTGGCACTCCCAGTCCTTGCTCGGTCCGAAAATTCTTTCACAGAAAAGACCATCCTTCTCAGGCTTCAAGGTTCTGTAGTTGATCGTTTCAGGTTTTAAAACCTCACCGTGTGACCACTCTCTGATCTTCTCAGGGGACGCCAGTCCGATCTTGATGGCATCGAAAGTCATTGGCTGATATGTTTCATTGGCGTTGGTTGTTTCTGCCATGTATTCTTTCCCCTTTCTTATTCCTCATCATCAAAGGACTCTTCAAACTCGATCATATCATCTTCGTCTTCCATGTCCTCATCTTCTTCTACATTGACAAGCTCTTCTCCGCTGAACTCCTGCTTGGTATAGCCGTGTTTACCGAAGGACTCCTCATCTCTGCGTCCTCTGGAATCGCCCTCGATGACATGACGAAGATCAGTATCTCCGTAATCAGAGGTTTCCATAATGTGTACCTCTGATCCGTCCTCGCTGAGCACACGTACATCCAGACCAAGAGACTGAAGCTCTTTAAGAAGTACCTTAAAGGACTCAGGAATACCTGGCTCAGGAATGTTGTCACCTTTGATGATCGCTTCATAGGTCTTAACACGTCCGATCACATCATCAGACTTCACTGTCAGGATCTCCTGCAGTGTGTAGGAAGCACCATATGCCTCCAGTGCCCAAACCTCCATCTCTCCGAAACGCTGTCCACCGAACTGAGCTTTACCACCCAGAGGCTGCTGTGTTACCAGGGAGTATGGACCTGTGGAACGTGCATGGATCTTATCATCTACCAGATGATGCAGTTTCAGGTAGTGCATATGACCGATTGTTACAGGGCTGTCGAAGTACTCGCCTGTTCGTCCGTCACGAAGTCTTACCTTACCGTCTCTGGAGATCGGAACGCCCTTCCAGAGTGCTCTGTGAGCTTTATTCTCATCGAGATACTGCATAACGTCCGGTGCAAGGATGTCTTTATATTTCTCACGGAATTCCTCAAAGTCTTCCGTATTAACGTAATCGTTGGCAAGCTCCAGAGTATCCTGGATATCAACCTCGTTTGCGCCATCGAATACAGGTGTTGCAATATTAAAGCCAAGTGCTTTGGCAGCAAGGCTCAGGTGGATCTCCAGGACCTGTCCGATGTTCATTCGGGAAGGTACACCCAGAGGATTCAGCACGATATCAAGAGGACGTCCGTTTGGAAGGAATGGCATATCCTCAACCGGAAGTACACGGGAAACGACACCCTTGTTACCATGACGACCAGCCATCTTATCACCAACGGAGATCTTTCTCTTCTGTGCAATATAAATACGTACTGCCTGATTTACTCCAGGGCTCAGCTCATCGCCGTTCTCTCTTGTAAATACCTTGGCATCTACGATAATACCATACTCACCGTGCGGTACCTTAAGGGAAGTATCACGTACCTCTCTTGCCTTCTCACCGAAGATAGCACGCAGGAGACGCTCCTCAGCAGTAAGCTCAGTCTCTCCCTTAGGAGTAACCTTACCGACAAGGATATCACCGGCACGTACCTCAGCACCGATACGGATGATACCACGCTCATCCAGATCCTTCAGAGCGTCATCGCCGACACCCGGAACGTCACGTGTGATCTCTTCCGGTCCCAGCTTGGTATCACGGGACTCTGCCTCATATTCTTCAATATGGACAGATGTATAAACATCATTCTGTACAAGTTTCTCACTGAGCAGAACAGCATCCTCGTAGTTATAACCCTCCCAGGTCATAAATCCGATCAGCGGGTTCTTACCAAGCGCAAGCTCACCATTGGATGTAGACGGGCCATCAGCGATAACCTGTCCTGCCTCAACATGCTCACCCTGGAACACGATCGGTCTCTGGTTGTAGCAGTTGCTCTGGTTGCTTCGCATAAATTTAGTCAGATGATAATCATCTTTTGTTCCGTCATCGTTCTTGATAGAGATATCTGTAGATGTGGAACGAAGTACTGTACCTGCTTTTCTTGCAACAACGCATACACCGGAGTCAACGGCTGTCTTGGTCTCCATACCAGTACCAACAACCGGAGCCTCTGTTGTAAGAAGCGGAACGGCCTGACGCTGCATGTTGGATCCCATCAGCGCACGGTTCGCATCATCGTTCTGCAGGAACGGAATCAGGGCTGTAGCAACAGAGAATACCATTCGTGGAGATACATCCATGTAATCAAACATGTGCTGCTCGTACTCCTGTGTCTCCTCACGGTAACGTCCGGAAACGTTCTTATGAAGGAAATGTCCCTCTTCGTCCAGCGGCTCATTCGCCTGTGCTACATGATAATTATCTTCCTCGTCCGCTGTCATGTATACAACTTCATCTGTTACACGCGGGTTGGAAGGATCTGTTTTATCAATTTTTCTGTACGGAGCCTCTACGAAACCGTACTGATTGATTCTTGCATAAGATGCAAGGGAGTTGATAAGACCAATGTTCGGTCCCTCAGGAGTCTCGATCGGGCACATTCTTCCATAGTGGGAATAATGTACGTCTCGAACCTCGAATCCGGCTCTGTCTCGTGACAGACCGCCAGGTCCCAGTGCGGAAAGTCTTCTCTTATGAGTCAGCTCTCCAAGCGGGTTGTTCTGATCCATGAACTGTGACAGCTGAGAAGAACCGAAGAACTCCTTAACTGCTGCAGTTACAGGCTTGATATTGATCAGGGACTGCGGAGAGATACTCTCTGTGTCCTGTGTTGTCATTCTCTCACGTACCACACGCTCAAGTCTGGAAAGACCGATGCGGTACTGATTCTGAAGCAGCTCACCGACAGCACGGATACGACGGTTGCCCAGGTGGTCGATATCATCATCGTTACCAAGGCCATACTCCAGATGCATATTATAGTTAATGGACGCAAGGATATCCTCCTTGGTGATGTGTTTCGGGATCAGGTCGTGGATATCACGTTTGATCGCATCACATCTGTCCTCAAATGTGTCATTTTCTTCCAGAATTTTTTCGAGTACCGGGTAGTATACTAATTCTGTAACACCCAGAGTCTTCGGATCCTCAAGCTCCGGCAGATAGTGACGGATATCAACCATAAGGCTGGAAAGGACTTTGATCTCTCTCTCCTCACCCTGGATCCATACGTACGGAACTGCGGAATTCTGTAATGTATCAGCAAGCTCTTTTGTAACAAGTGTCTCAGCCTCAGCAAGGATCTCACCTGTTGTTGTATCTACAACATCCTGGGAAAGCTTGTGGCCTACGATACGTTTATTAAAATGAAGCTTCTTATTAAATTTATAACGTCCGACTTTGGCAAGGTCATATCTTCTCGGATCGAAGAACATTGCCATGATCAGGCTCTCTGCGCTCTCTACTGCAAGCGGCTCGCCCGGGCGGATCTTCTTATACAGCTCAAGGAGACCTTCCTGATAGTTTGTGGAGGTATCCTTTGTAAAGCTGGCAAGGATCTTTGGCTCTTCACCAAACAGATCAATGATCTCAGCATTGGTTCCAATGCCCAGTGCACGGATCAGAACAGTGATCGGAACCTTTCTTGTTCTGTCTACACGTACATAAAATACATCATTTGAATCTGTCTCGTACTCCAGCCATGCACCTCTGTTTGGAATTACAGTACTGGAAAACAGTCTCTTACCAAGCTTATCATGAGCGATCGCGTAGTAGATTCCAGGGGAACGTACTAACTGGCTGACAATAACACGCTCAGCACCATTGATAACAAAGGTACCCGTAGCTGTCATCAGCGGTAAATCTCCCATGAAAATCTCGTGTTCGTTGATCTCTTCTGTTTCCTTATTGATCAGCCTTACTCGAACCTTCAAAGGTGCGGCATAAGTCACGTCACGTTCTTTACACTGCTCGATGGAATATTTTGCATCTTTTTCATCGTATGTGAAATCGATGAATTCCAGACTGAGCTTTCCGCCGTAATCTGCGATCGGAGAAATATCATCAAATACTTCTTTTAAACCTTCGTCAAGAAACCACTGGTAGGAATCTTTCTGAACTTCGATCAGGTTTGGCATTTCCAGGACTTCTTTTTGTCTCTGGTAGCTCATACGCATGCTTTTTCCAGTTTTTACAGAACGAATTCTGTTTTTTTCCATTGACGTTTCACCCCTGTTTTTTTATTATTTATTACAACATGATCCCGCCTGACCTTTAGGCAGGCATATCTAGCCATAATATAGCATCCTCCACTTTAACATAAGAAAAAAAGTGTGTCAAGCACTTTTTTTGATTTTTTTACATTTTTCCAAAAAAAGCTTCTGTTCCTTTTGTACATACGATGTACAGAACAGAAGCTTCTTATTTATCTCACTTTATCCGTTACCGTTACTGCGTTGCCGTATCTGTCTTTTGACACAAGCTTCAGTACGGTATTCTTTTTCTGTTTTCTTATTTTAATAGTGAAACGGCTGTTTTTGTCCACTGCAGCCCCTCCAAGTCTTGCAGTTTTTCCGGAACGGACGGTGTATGCGGTAACTGTTCTGCTACCAGCTGCCTTTCCGGTTATAGCCGTGCTCTTTTCCGTAACCTTCTGCGCGGACGGTCTGTTGATGCTGCTCCAGCCTTTGCAGTCCTTTGCATACAGTGCCTGTGCTTTTCCGTTTCCGTTGAAGGAATTGGATTTCATGGCAGTGATGACAGAATTATATGCATAAACGCCATTTCCTTTGTTTTTGTACATGCGGTTTCCGGAAATCTCCGAAGCTTTGGCTTTCCAGATCATGAGACCACTTTTTACATTTGAGTAAAAGCTGTTATTTTTTACCCGAATACTTCCTGTGGTATATTCGATCTTTGCTCCGTGGTCTTTGTTTAAAGCGCATGTATTCCCGAGAATGCTGATGTTTCCTCCGGATCTGATCCGGATTCCGGATCCTCCGGCTGATTTCACCGTATTTTTCTCCGCAGTGGAAGCCGCGTTTACTGACTGCAGATATATTCCGTCTCCGCCTGCAGCCGAAACTCCGTTGTCACTGACAAGATTCTTCTCTCCGGAGCCTTTGGCATATCCCGCTTCATTAATATAGATTCCCGCATTGGCAGTTCCCGAAACCGTGTTTCCGGTGATCACCGTTCCTCTGGCATCCTTCGCATAAATACCCAGATTGGAATATGCAGAAGTTTTTTTCATTTTTATCTGGTTTCCGGTTACTGTGTCCGTATCTGCAAGAGAAATACTGACTCCGTTTCCGTATCCCGAGATCTCATTATCTTCCACCGTTACACCTTTTACCGGATACATCCCTTTTGGAATGGCACCCTCTGCCTTCATCTCGTAGCCTTCTATATGAACACCGCTGCAGACCCATGCCACTCCGCCGATGCTGGAGGTTTTTGCAAGGCTGATATAGTTGCCGGCGATCCGGATGTCTCTGTCCTTCTGGGTATCCGGTCCGCCTTCATAGCCCTGGGTCTGATGAACATTTTTGCTTGCGGATATAACATCCACACCCATTCCCACATTTACCATGGTGTTGTTCTCTGCAACAGCATCTTCATAATTCATAAATTCTATGCAGCGTTTTTTTATATTATGGAAGGTATTGTTGGTAACCGTGATCCGCTTATAGGTTTCTCCGGACATCATACTGTGAGTTCCCACCCCGGAAAAAACATCTGAAAATACATTTCCATCAACAACAAAATCCTCGCAGGTAGTTCCATCGTAAGGCCGGTACTGTGGAAAAACATTCGTCTCATCTGTACAGCAGTCGATCTGGATGCACTCCTGACCGCCGCCTACGTAATTTTTGTAATAACCGCTGAAGGTGCAGCCTGTGATCCTGGCATTTTTCACACCGCCAAATTCCAGAAAATGAGACTTCAGATTATTAAGGAATGTAGCATTTTTGATGGTAACATTTCTGGCATGGCCAATGCAGAAGCCGACAAAACCGCCCGGTGCATCCTTGTCCGCCACGCACTGGTAATTATAATCCCAGGTTCCTCCATCAATAACAATATTCTGGTATCCGTCATATCCGCCCTGGGAATCCTTTGTGTTTCCAAGACGCAGGATCAGATGCTTGGTCGCAGAGGTTTTTGTGATGACCGCACCCCTTGCATACAGATACATATTGCTGTACATACAGAGGGTTCCTGTCAGCTGGTAATTTCCCGGCGGGATAATAATCTTATAGGGTGTTTCCTCTGTGGCCTTATCCTTCAGCTGAAGAAACAGAGTATTCAGCGGAGCTGTAATGTCCTGGCCATCTTCCACAGCAAGCGTTTCCTCCTGATATGTTCCAAGGTCACCCTGGGAAGCCTCCCCTGCGGAAAAGTCCTCCTGGTCATAGAAGTCCTCCGTTTCTTCTGAGGATGCACCGGCAGAAACCTCCGTCTCCTCTCCTGCTTCCATCTGAAGCTCCACAGAAGTCTCCTCGGTCTCATCCGAAAAAACTTCCGCAGCACCGGCAGATTCGTCAGCTGTTTCTCCATCTGCCTCCGTGTCCGTCATTTCCGAAGCACTGTTTTCTTCTGTGTCAGCAGTCTCCGCTTTCTCTTCCGTTTCCGGTTCCGGCGTCACAGATACGGCAGACTCTGCCCCGGCAGCTTCCATATCTGTCTCTGCCGCTTCCGATTCCGGCGCAGCAGACAGGACAGGCTCCTCCACAACTTCCTCTTCTTCCGAAGCTCCGTCAGAAAAATCATTCCGGGCATCAAAAACTGCCGCTGTCTCGTCGCCTTCCTCCTTCACCCAGGAAGCCTGCGATGCAGGAACTACATTTCCGTTATCCAGAACCAGCGGATCCGGATCCTGGGCAGGCATCTCTTCCTCTTCTTCCAGCTGCTCCTGGGCATCCATGGCACTGGCCTGTTCCTGTATCGCAGTCAGCGGATCTGCAGCTTTTACGGAAGATACCGTATTTTTAGAGGAAACTGTCTGCGTCGCTGCCGCCGGAACAGGAATTCCGGTCATTCCAAGCACGCCTGCCAGAAAACAGGCTGCAATCTTTCTTTTCATATTCCAATCTCACTTTCTGTTATGCTTCATCACCAGCTGCAAGTTCTATCAGGTATGGCAAAAAGGCTGCTGCGCCACCGGTAAACCGGCAGTCACAACAGCCTTTAAAACTTCTGATCTGATTGGATTATTTAAGTGTAACCTTAGCTCCCTCAGCCTCGAGTTTAGTTTTGATGTCCTCAGCCTCAGCTTTGGATGCGCCCTCTTTAACAACCTTCGGAGCACCATCAACGATAGCTTTAGCCTCTTTAAGTCCAAGACCTGTAACCTCACGAACAACTTTGATAACTTTAACTTTGTTAGCGCCAACCTCTGTAAGCTCTACGTCAAACTCATCTTTCTCCTCAGCTGCCTCGCCTGCTGCACCTGCTGCTGCTACAACAACACCTGCTGCTGCGGAAACACCGAACTCTTCCTCACAAGCTTTTACAAGGTCATTTAACTCTAATACAGATAATTCTTTGATTGCTGCAATAAATTCTTCTGTTGTTAATTTTGCCATTTTAATTTCCCTCCATTTATAAATTTTAATTAATAATCATGCGGTCATTATGCCGCCAATTGCACGTTGCTGGGATTACTCAGCAGCTGCTGCGTCAGCTCCGCCGTTCTGCTCTGCGATCTGATTAAGCACACGAGCGAAGTTTGCGATCGGAGACTGCATACTTCCAAGCAGTTTTCCAAGAAGTTCCTCTCTTGAAGGAATTGTGGACAGTGCCTGAATTCCGGCCTGATCATTGTAGTTACCTTCAACTACACCTGCGATCAGCTCCAGTGCCGGGAACTGTTTTGCATATTTAGCAAGGATTCTTGCCGGAGCAGTTGCGTCTGTTTCGGAGATAGCGATCGCATTTGTGCCATGTAAATGATCACTGAGGCTCTCAAATGCTGTACCCTCGAATGCACGACGCATCATGGTATTCTTGTATACCTTGTACTGAACACCAGCTTCTCTTAACTCTTTACGAAGAATTGTATCCTGCTCAACTGTAAGACCGCTGTAGTTTACAAGTACAACAGACTCAGCGTTCTTAATGCTGTTAGAAATCTCTTCTACGATTGGTTGTTTCAGTTCTACTTTTGCCATGAAATGGTACACCTCCTTATAGATTTTGTATACCGCCGTCGCAATAAGTCAATCTGTTTAAAAAAAGACCTTACTGCTTCGCAATAAGGCCTTGTGTAATCTTAACTCAGAATACTTGGACCTCGGTAGGCGTTTTAATCCTTATGCCTTACGGCACCTACTGTCTTCGGCAGCGTTCTTAGGTACAATACCATAACAGTGCCGGGTGTGTCAAGTATTTTTTTGAGTTTTTGAAAAAATTATTTTGTTCCGAAAATTCTGTCACCGGCATCACCAAGTCCCGGGCAGATATAAGCATTCTCATTGAGTTCTCTGTCAAGGGAGCCGCAGTAGATCTGTACATCCGGATGCGCCTCATGGAGACGTTTCAGTCCCTCCGGAGCTGCGATGATGCACATAAACTTGATATTCTTTCCGCCCTGTTTCTTGACAAAATCAATGGCAGCCTCGGCAGAACCGCCGGTTGCAAGCATCGGATCAACGATCACTGAAATACGCTCGTCAATAGATTCCGGAAGCTTGCAGTAATACTCATGGGGCTCATGTGTCACCGGATCACGGTAAAGTCCCACATGTCCGACCTTTGCAGACGGCACCAGTGTGAGAATACTGTTTACCATTCCAAGTCCTGCACGGAGGACCGGGATCACTGCCAGCTTCTTGCCTGAGATCATCGGTGTCTTACAGGTTTCTATCGGTGTCTCGATTTCCACTTCCTCTGTAGGAAGATCACGAAGTGCCTCATATCCCATCAGGATTCCGATCTCCTCCACCAGCTTACGGAATTCGTTTGTTCCTGTGCTTTTGTCACGGAGCATTGAAATTTTGTGTTTGATCAGCGGGTGATCCATAATATAAACATTTTCCATTTTTTCCATCGTGATTTCCTCTCTTTGTCTGTGTTTTTTGTAAAGCGAACATTCTCATCCCATTCTGCTTTATACCCAAGAACGTAATCCTTTCGCTTTTCTGTATTCATCCTTCTACATTATAATATATATGACACTTTTTCAAAAGGGGGAAAACTATTTTCCCTGATGTTCCAAAACCTGATTGATAGCATAAGCCACACCAAACTCATTGTTGCTCTTTGTGATGTATTTTGCTGCCTTTTTGATCTCCGGAACTGCGTTTTCCATTGCAACGGTTGCGCCGAAATCCATAGAGATCATGGAATAATCATTAAGACTGTCACCAAGAACCATTACCTCATCCATGGTATATCCCAGAGCTTCAATATATTCTTTCAGAACGGGACCTTTCTGTGCCTCCACTGCTGTAACCTCCTGATTATATATAAAAGAAGAAGCTACCGCAACAGCCGGATTTTCTCTCAGCTCATCGCCGAGTTTCTCCAGCTGCTCCACATCTGCCGCAAAAATGAAGATCTTATATACCGGCGCACCGCTGCTTTCCAGAGAACGGATATCGGAAATCCCTTTCGTATTTCCGGCGATCCTGCGGTACTGCGGCGACTTCCGGACGATTTCCTCACTGGTATCTATGTCCATATTAAAAAGGCGGATCTGCTGAATGATCCCGTCTTCAATTTCCTTCTTTGTTCCAATACGGTAATCGTAGCGATCCGTAAAAAATGCCACAGATACCGGGTATTTTTTTGCCGTATTGTAGACCTCGTCACACAGTTCAATAGAGATCGGTGTTCTCTTTACAACCTCCTGCTGCGGATTCCGTACTTCAGCACCACTGCTCACCACATAATCACAGGTCAGCTCTGTTCCCTTCAGTTCCTCCATGGCACCGGGGAAATTCCGGCCGGTGGCAACCATAAAACGGATTCCTGCATCGCAGGCACGCCTGATCGCCGCAAGGGTTTCCGGCGCGATCCTGTGGTCATCACCAAGAAGTGTGCCGTCCATATCACTTGCAATTACTTTTATCATAAAAAATTTCTCCTTTTATCTGTAAAAAATCCGGTCAATCATTCGGATCCATATCATCCATAGCAAATATGTTCTTTTTTCGGAGAAATTATATCTTATATTATTGCAAAATACAATGATTTTTACGACAGGCATATGCCTTTCTGATTTCAGAAATACATGGTATAATGAGATTTCATAAATCTGTCCGATGTCGGTCAGGCAGATATTCGCAATCCGCGTTGCTACTTGATTCGGTTAAATGAATAACCCCCTCCACATGTACTGCATAGATTTGCATCAAATAAATGCTCTTCAGTTAAGCCAGTCAATCAGAAAGCAGGAGAATATTATGTCAACTCATTTTTTTCATTCCAAAAGAAGCCGCTCGCATTCCCGTTTCTTCTATTTAATATTGTGCACAGTTCTTGTCTGTCCAATGCTCCTTTTCACAGGCTGCGGAAATATCACTGATGCAGATACATCCACCACCGGAAATCAGCCCATCAGTATCAGCAGTATCAAATTGAATACAGCTGTACAGATCACAATTTATGATTCTCAGGATAAAGCTCTCCTGGATGACTGTCTGGCACTGTGCGATAAATATGAGCTGATCTTCAGCCGGACAAATGAGAAAAGCGAGCTTTATAAATTAAATCACCGCAAAGATGTATCTGATGGAGATTTCAGTACCGACGGGCCGACTACTCCATATCCGGTCAGCGGCACAGCAGACACCTGGCATATATCTGAAGACCTTGCCGCTCTGCTTTCCGAAGGACTCGATATCACCAGGGAGTCCAACGGAGCCTTTGACATCGCCATTGCGCCTTTGACCTCTCTCTGGGATTTCACAGCAGAAGACCCAAAGGTTCCGGATGATGCAGCTATTCAGAAAGCACTCCCTCTGTGCAGCTCTGATGGCGTTACCATTGACGGTCAGGATATCACACTTCCTTCTGATGATATCCGGTTCGATGTCGGCGCCATTGCCAAGGGCTATATCGCAGACCGACTGAAAGATTTTCTGATAAAAAAAAGTGTAAAAAGTGCCATCATCAACCTTGGCGGCAACGTCCTCTGCATCGGTTCAAAGCCCGACGGCACTCCCTTCAAGATCGGTATCCAGAAGCCTTTTGCAGACCGCAATGAAACAGAGGCTGTTATGGATATCACCGGAAAATCCGTTGTATCCTCCGGAATTTATGAGAGGTGTTTTAAGCAGGACGGTAAATTATATCATCATATCCTGAATCCCCAAACCGGCTATCCTTATGATAACGGCCTGATCTCTGTGACGATCATCTCCGACCAGTCTGTGGACGGCGATGCCTTAAGCACCACCTGTTTCGCCCTTGGCCTGGAGGACGGGCTGAAATTTGCAGAGAAAAAAGGCGTGCAGGCTGTATTTATCACAGAGGATTATGAGCTGCATTATACGGACGGATTCCGGGATGAGATCAGGGTCACTGATGTGGAATCCTGAACCATGAAATCTTTTTCAGCAACAACCAAAAACATTCCAGATAGACCATATTTGTCACATAAGTCTGCGGATAATCTTTCAGAAGATTTGCCATTGCTGTCAGTGTCTGTGTCGTTGAAAATGGCTAGGATGGACCGTTCCACAGACATTCATAATCTGCCTGTTCATATCCGTACCGTGGATGTCTCTGTTCCGCAGTTGTAGGGCCACAGGGGGAGGCAAAACCTTCCGGATTCACAATCTGCTCCCAAGCTTCTTCATATCCCTTATCCGGAAGTTCAAAACACCATGGGATAAATCCGAGCAAACAGTGATCTTCTGGAAACAGATAATGCCGAAGATGGCCTGAAGATCATTCTCAAAGAGCATCCTGACATTATTATCACAGATATGAAAATGCCCGTCATGGACGGAACACAGCTCTTAAAAAATCTGGAAGAACTTCACATCGACAGCAAAATCAGTGTGATCAGCGGATTCAGCGATTTCAAATATACAAGACTTGCGATCCAGGCCGGTGTTATTGATTACATACTGAAGCCTGCTCTGCGTTCACCAGTAAGGTAATCGGTGACGTTTTTGATTATATCAATGCACATTATCTGGAAAATATCTCCCTGGCCGATATTGCAGAATCTTTTTTTCTAAGTAAGGAGCATCTGTCCAGATTGTTTTAAAAAAACGTCAGAATCTTTTTTCCTATACTATGCAGTTGAAGCTCACCGAGGCGAAACGGCTTCTGCCGTCTACGGATATGACTCTCGACGACATTGCCTGGCATCTTGGTTTCAGCAATGGAAATTACTTCAGCAAGGTTTTTAAAAAGAACTGTCAGATATCTCCCAGTGAATACCTGAACGTACAGCTATAGTTCTTCAGAAAACTTTTCTCCGATAAAAAGTAGCTGTAACTGAGCGTATTCGTTCAGTTACAGCCACTTTATTCAATATTATTATATTCAGTTATTGATCATATCTGGCCAGGAAAGAATCTCTGCAGAAATCTTCTCTTCATAATCTCCGTCAATGTCCTCACTTCTTCCAGCCGCATAAATATTGGTCTCGGCACCCCAACCGTTGTCCTCGTATTCCCATACATGGAATTTCAGTCCACGGAACATGAAATCCAGACTTCCGCAACCATCTTCCTCTGTGTATTCGAATTTGATATTTTTTTTGTTCAGGGCATCCTGTACTTTCTGTAAACGCATATAATATCGCTCCTTCCACGCCGAAAATCTTCCTTTATACACAAAGTATAACATGTTGTGATTTTTGACACAAGTCAAGGATGAAAGTGCCTGTGAGCTACGGATATCTCAGGCCCAGTAGAGTCTCATTCCAAACTCATGGCTCATACGGTCCGGATGCCCATCAACTCTTGAAAGCAAAGTACAGATATCCTGATAGGTATTCTTTGCCATACATTTACCGCTATTATCAGAAAGAATTAGTGTAAGGTTCCACTTCTTGCCTTTTCCGTATTCTTTCTCAAAGGTTTTTACCATGACACGGCTGTCTGCCGGAACTTCTGCTTTAACACTTCCCTTTTCCACCAGTTCTCCGTTCAATGTTTCTGTAATGATCCATGTAAGTTCACACTCTCCCAGAGCTCCATCTGTATCATTTACAATATACAGACTGTCCAGATAATCTTTGTGCTTTGCAAAAACACCCACTGGTGCGTTGCTTTCCAGTATAGCCTGAAGACCCTTTTTGGGAATTCCCCACCAGTCATATAAACCGTAGAAGCTCTGAGGACACAGGTCGATAAACATAAACTGTACATATCCTGAGCAAGGTTCATATTTCTGGATCCTGTAATGCTCTGTATAATATTTCAGAAGCTTATACTGATATTCCTGGATCTTCGGGATATCATCCACCAGTTTTTCCAGACGATGATATACCGCCGGAACAGTTTTCAGATTTTCACTGCTGCCCGGTGCATCAAATCCGTACTCTGTATTCAGCTTTTCTGTCTGCTCATAAATATCTGCATATTCTCCACCGCTTAAAGAACCCAGATAATTGTGGCTGTCCCCGCTAAGCGGATCATCTTCGCAGAAAGAACCCTTGATGATCGGTCTGCCCGGATCCATCTTCTGTACCTCCCTATACAGAGCAGGTCCCGGATTTTCCTCCATAAATCTCCTTCTCACATTTCCATCCGGATCAACACATCCCGGTTCATTCATAATGATCCAGCAGATCAGAGACGGATGATGCTTCAGAAGTTTCACATTTTCTCTGTAAACATCTGCAAATCTCTGCGCCCATTCATCTGTTGAAGGATGCGTCCAGTTGTACTCCGAATCCTGAAGAACTGCAATTCCCAGCTCGTCACACAGATCATAAAAAACTTCCTGCTCTGTGTGGACATGTACTCGTACCAGGTTAAAACCTGCCGCCTTTACATTAAGAAGATCTCTCAGGTACCGTTCCCTTGTCATTGCGGAAATATAACAATCCGGAAAATAAGAGGTTCCTCTTATATACAGCTTCCTGTTATTAAGCCAAAATCTTGTTATTTTTTCATTACGCTCAATCTGAATGTCCCGGAAAGCAAAATTCGTTGTTCTGCTGCTCAGTATGTCTTTTCCCCTGCTTAACGTAAGTTCTGCCTGATACATCCAGGGATAACCATGATCCCATGTGGACCACAGTCTGACATCTTCCACTTTAAGCTCACATTTAAAACCTGTCTCTGCTTTCTCTGCCATTATCTGAACAGTTTTTTCTGCCTTTATAAGACCGGACTCTTTTTCCCGGATCTTTACATTAAAATCATATGTCTCCCCGGATTTCAGACCTCGCGCTTCAGTTTCCACATATACGTCTGCTTTCTTTCCATCTGGATCCAGTTCATACTTCAGATCTGTCTGATCTTCCAGAACACCTTCTTCTGTCAGGATCAGCTCCACTTTTCCGTAGATTCCTACAGGATTTACATCTCTCTGGATAAATGTATCAGAATGTTCGTAGGTACCTTTTACCATATTTCTTTTTACCAGGGTGGTTCTGGAATCCTGTGCATCCAGCTCCACCTCATCATCCCATGGAGAACTTACCTTTACAATGAGATAATTTTTCTTTCCAAAAACAAGCTTATCTTTTACATTAAAGGAAAATGGAGCGGAATATCCTTCATGCTCTCCAAGAAATTCTCCGTTAAGCCATACTTTTCCATAATAATCCACATTGGTAAATTTAAGGACAGCATCCGTAACTTTCTGATCCGGAACTTCAAACTCTGTTTTGTACCACCAGGGTGCCTGATTGAAATATCTCAGTTCACGCCCGAAATATGGCTGTCTGGCATAGATAAGCTGCAGATGTTTCAGTTCCTCCAGTTCCTCCCATTCAGACACCTGGGAACCTACGGAAGTATCTGCTTCCCTGGCAGCATAAAGCCCGATCTTTTCCCCTGTATCATGAACATCCTGCAAAATTTTCCATCCTTGTTTCAATTCAATCCTTGTTTCCATTTCAGCCTCCTAACTCTTGACCGCACCTGCAGCCATACCTTCGATTATGTTCCTGTTAAGAATAAAATACACGATCAGTGTAGGCAGGATCGATATTACGATCGCCGCAAATGTACTTCCCCAGTCCACTCTTCCGAACTGCCCCACAAAGTCATTCAGGCCAATTGGCAGAGTTTTCATATCAGAAGATGAGATAAACGTATTGGCATAGGTAAATTCATTCCATACAAAAACAAAATTGTATGTAAGAACTGTCATTGTAGTATTTTTAGCCATAGGTACCACGATCTTGCGGAATGTGGTTCCCATTGTGGCACCGTCAATAACTGCCGCTTCCAGAAGAGAATCCGGCATAAATTTAAAAAATCCGGTGTAAAGATAGATACACATTGGAAGTCCGAACCCGATCTGCGGAAGCACCAGTGCCCAGTATGTATTTCTCAGTCCGATCCTGTTATAAATCTGGAACATGGGTACAAGGCAGGAAAAAATAGGCACCATCATTCCAAACAGGAAAAATGCCATCAGTGCATTGGCATATTTTACCTTTACCTTACTGATCACAAATGCAACCGGGCATCCCAGGACTACGATGCCAAGAAGTGTGAGAACTGCCACAACCGTACTGTTAAGAAAATATCTTGGAATGGATGAGATCGTCAGTGCGCTGATATAGTTTCCAAGATAAAATCCTGATGGCAGGGCATACTGTGCAGTATATGTCATTTCATCCGGTGTTTTCAGACTGGAGCAGATAACCCAGAAAATAGGGTAGACCTGTATCATGACAAAAATAAGGATCACTACATAGAACACAGCACGAATAGGTATATTTTTTCTTGATTTTATCATTCTGACCCATCTCCTTTCGCCGATCCCAGGCATTTCTGTATAATCCCTACTGCTACCAGACATTCAATGACCAGAAAAACGGACAATGTACTTCCATAGCCAAAGTCAGCCGAATTAAAAGCGGTTTTATACATATAAGTTGCCACCATCTCTGTTGATCTGGATTTATTGTCAAGAATATAGAATACATCAAAGGTTTTCAGACAACCATTTACAAGCATTACAATGACAATGCTGAATATATTTTTCACCAGTGGAAGCTTTATGTAACGATACTGTTGAAAAACATTGCAGCCATCCATTGTAGATGCCTCGATCACATCCTTTGATATGGATACAAATGCGGAATAAAAAATGATCATGTACAGACCACAGTATTTATATCCATCGATCAGGGTTATGGTAATCAGCGCTGTATGGGAATTTGCCAGCAAAGCGATAGGTTCCATTCCCAGTTTTTCCATCACATAGCAAACCAGGCCCTGGGGCTGGACAGAAAGCATTTTGGAAAAAATCTGGCAGATCGCCATAGATGAAATGATACATGGAATAAAATAAATAACCCGCAGAATATTTCCACCTTTGGAAATATGTGTAAGCAAAATTGCCAGGATCAGTCCTGCACATAACTGGAACAAACTTCCCAATACAACAAATTTAAGATTATTTACAACAGCCTCACGAAATGTCTCATCCTGAAACATCCTCACATAATTTTCCAATCCGATAAACTTCATATCACCGATTCCATTCCAGGAAAAAAGGCTGTAACCCATTGACCACAGAATTGGGATGATAACAGTAAGAATATATACGAACAGTGCAGGAAGAACAAACGGTAAAGGCTGGATTTTATTTCTGGGCTTCATATCCTCTCCCCTTTCATACGCAGATGCAGATAAAATTCCGCATCTGCGTATTCTCTCAGTTATTCTTCAGTGTCAAAATAATCAGATGCATACTGTTCTACAGCTTTGTCCATGTTTTCGCAGAACTCTTCAGGAGTTGATTCTCCCATTCCAAGGCTTGCCAACTCTTTTCTGTAAACCTCGTTTGTAGAAGGATCCAGACGAACATCCCAGCACTGGGCAAAAGTGCCGCAGTTCTCAAGATCACTTAAAATCTGCTGTGTAAGCTCCGGAAGCTTCTCCGAATCACTTGGCATCATGGATGGAAGCATATTGAACTCATACATTGCCGTATCAGCAAAATTATCCCATACATAACTGATGAAATCTTTCATCTCATCACTCATGGAATCCTTGAGAATGGCAGTTCCGATTCCACAATTCGCATAGTAATCATTTTCTCCTGTAGCGGTTCCTTCGCTGTCTACAGGAAGTTTGAACATGGAAATGTCATCTTTAAGATTTCCCTCATCATCTGTAAGATCCGGTGTATCCCATGTTCCGGTGTATAACATTGCCGCACCACTGTTCAGAAACAGATCCATCTGTGCGGTAGTATCTGAACTTGTCCATCCTTCACTGAAATACTGGGCTATATCCTGTGTATACTGGGCTGTTGCGATACCTGTCTCAGAATTAAATTTTTCTTTTCCCATTCTTGCATTGTCAATGAAGTCATTTCCTTCCAGTCTGAAAGCCTTAAATGCAGGATAACGCATGATCATGTCGTAATTTCCTGCGGATATCGGGGTCATTCCCGCATCTTTCAGCTTCTTGCACACATCCAGGAGGTCTTCCAGTGTCTGAGGTGTTTCAGTAATTCCGGCTTTTTCAAACATGTCTTTGTGATACCAGAAATACTCTACATTTCCCTGCCAGGTCATAAGGTAATTGCTTCCGTCACTGAGTTTCGGATAATTCAGTGCAATATCAAAGAACTTGTCTTTGATACCCAGTTCATCATAAAGGTCATCCACACTGTAGATCAGATCCTTTTTGCAAAGTCCTTCAAAAAATGCCTCCGGATCTGCGTCAAACCAGTCCGGCAGCTCATTGCTGGATGCAAGGATCTTGATCTTCTGAAGATATGTTTCTCTGTCTGCAATAGACTCTACATTGAATTCAAAATCCGGGTGATCTTTTTTATAATCTTCTGCAAGCTTCTTCAATGTTTTCAGTGCCGCATCTGTTTCGTTCCTGGCACTGATATAATTGATCACAAGTGGTTCGGAATCCTCTTTTTTATCTGCCCACACATTCATCATGCTGAATGAAGAGAGACACATCATTGTGGCAAGTGTAGCAGCCATCACTTTTTTTAATTTCATTTTCGTCCTCCTTTTGGTACATTTCTATTCATCCGGATTGAATATTTTGTTCCGCTTTCCTTATCGATGAGACCATTATATTAAATCCATCCGGAAAAATACATGGAAAATCTTCGCTGTACCTGGAATATTTTCTCCAATCTTTCCCCCACACTTGTGAGAATTTTTCCCTTATTATATAATGTAGCCAATAAAACCAGAGGGGGGATTCCATGATAGAAAATCTGAAAAAAAAGGTGTTTCACTTATTTTTAGGAATCAGTCTGAAACGCAGGCTTTTTATTACATATCTGCTGCTCAGTTCTCTGATACTCATGCTTACTTCCGTGTTTTTTTATACTGCATCCAAAAAAGTACTGATCAAGCGTGCCGCACTTTCCAGTCAGCAGCAGCTATCCCTGATCACCAGCAACCTTGGAGAAAAGATCGATAATATATCAAACTATGCCATCACCCTTTCCATCAACAGCAATATCGCCGATGTTTTAAAAGAAAATCCCACAGTTCCCGAAAACACACTGGAACATTTTCTGGTAAATTCCGAGCTTACAGACCAGGCCCAGCGTATCATCGGACTTCACAAAAACATCTATGCCTGGGATATCCTGGATACAGAAAACCACTGGTTTCACAGCAGTACCACAGAAACAGATCAGCTTGATTCCATTTTAGGTCCCGAAGTCCTTGACAGCCTTCAGACTAATCTGGCCTTTCAGTTTCTCGGACCCTTCCAGATAAGTGGGGAGCCAACCTTTGTAGCCTTAAAAAGTATTACAAACATTGATAACACCAAATATCTGGGCGCCCTGGTCCTTCTGATCAGAGAAACAAATATTTCCTCTGCATTCCGCGACCTTCCGGACAGCTCTTCCAGGGATTTCTATATTACTGATGAAAATGGACAGATACTTTCCTCTTCTTCATCCGGAGGTATTTATAAAGACTTCTCATCCTATACAAAAATCAGTTCAGAGAATTATAAAACCCTGACAGAAACCGACAGGCAGTTTTTTTCCGTAGACGGCACTGACACTCTTTTTATCTGCAAATCCTATCCTGACCTAAACTGGAATGTGATCAACCTGATTCCTCTGGAAAGCCTGACTCTGGATCATATGGTGATCCTGCACAATATTCTTCTGATCAGCATTGTAGTGTTCATTTTATCTGTATTTTTTTCCATATTATGTACAGGTACTGTCACCGCACCTATACAGAGACTTGTAGAAAAAATGAAATCTGCGTCTGCCGGAAAGCTGAATATTTCTGCCAGTTACTCTTCAAATGATGAACTTGCAGTTCTCTATAACCAGTTTAACCTTATGATGCAGAAGATCCAGACATTACTTAACGATATCTATGAGGAACAAAATGCCAAACAGAAAATGGAAATACGTCTTTTACAGTCCCAGATCAATCCCCATTTTCTTTATAATACTTTAAACACCATCAAGTCTCTCATAGAAATTGATATGAATGATACCGCAGTAAAAGCAGTGTCTGCCATGTCATCTTTCTACAGAAACTCTCTTTCAAAGGGACAGTTTATCATTCCTCTGCGCCAGGAGCTGCTTCTTACAGAACAGTATCTTTATATCCAGAATCTGCGGTATATGGATTTTGTTGATTACGAGATCATCTATGAGCCGTCCTGGGAGGATCATGGGGCAGAGATACCCAAGCTGACCATACAGCCTGTTGTGGAAAATATTTTTGTCCACGGACTTACCAGCCAGATATGCCATATTCACTTAATTGTTTCTATCAAAAATGGTACCATCTGTATTTCTGTTTCTGATAATGGTTCCGGTATCCCGCCGGAAAAACTTGCCGAACTTAACCGTTCTATCAGAGACTTCAAAACTGCCCGACATTCTTTCGGGCTTCCAAGTATCAACCACAGGATTGCTCTTCTCTACGGTGAGAATTACGGACTTACCATCGAAAGTTCACCTGAAAAGGGAACCACTGTAACCATAGTAATACCTGACAAAAATCTGATCGAGGGGGAAATATAAAGTGAAAACACTTGTAATTATTGACGACGAAGTTTTTTTCAGAAAATCTCTGATCAATTTTCTTGAAAAACAAAACCTTTATAACATTGCAGGGGAAGCTAATAACGGACAGGCCGGAATCCGGCTTATTGAAAATGTTAAACCCGATATTGCCCTTGTGGATATATCCATGCCGGTTATGAGCGGTCTGGATATGATCGCAGCTCTTGGAACAGACTGTCATACCAGGTTCATCCTTTCCACAGGATACGAAGATTTTGACTATGCCAAAAAAGCCATCTCTCTTCAGGTCCGCGGATACCTCCTGAAGCCACTGGATCACCGGGAGCTTATGGAGACACTCCAGAAAGTAAGTGACGAGATCGATCAGGAAAATTCCAGAAACAGTTATGTGAATAATTATTTTCAGTTCCGCGATCTGTATACACGGCAAATGCAGCTTAATTTCTTCCAGAAGGTGATCAGCGGAACAACCATTTCCCCGGATGATCTGGAAAAAATTCCGATTCATAAAACTTCCGATTATCTTACCATTCTTATGGAGATCCACAATGCCAATCCGGAAATATGGGATGAAAAAGGTGATTTTTCTCTGCTCCACACCATCCTGGAAAATATATGCAGGGAAATCTTACAGCCTGTGTGCAAAGAGCTTATTTACATTGACTATTCTCAGATGAGACAGTATATCATCATGGAAAAAAGCTCTGATTTTTCTTTTACCGATCTGGAACAATCCTGTCTCAGACTTGCCGGGATATATGATAATATCGCACAGATTTCCACTTTTTTCTGCTGTGGAACACCTCATGAAGGCGTGGAAGGAATCCGCTATTCCTATGAAGAGGCTCTTTCTGTTTTTCATAACAGAACTGCGTCTTCTTCCGGATTTCTTTATTTCACGCCCCAGTCCCATTCCGGTGATTTTACATTAAAGCCTCTGGTTTATAATGATATCCTGATCTTTCTGCGCCAGCAAAATTCACCGGCTCTCTGTAAATATATTGATGAATATTTCAACGATATCATCACAAAAAAAATCCATATCCGGCAGACCTGGAGTGTAGCTGCTGCTTTTCTTACTGTACTTGACGGTTTTATCACGGAGTGCAGTCAGCGTGAAACGCTTTTTCCTCTTCTGGAAAACGCCCTGAATACTTACCAGAACTGCCAGAGTGCCCTGCAGTTAAAACAACTGCTCCAGTCTACCTGCAAGGCAGTTCTGGATTCTCTTGCTGATGAAAAAAATCCGCGGAAGTCAGCTCTTGTATCCCAGGTTCAGGAATATATCTGTCTGAATTTTAATCAGCCGGATCTTCGTCTTGAAACCATTGCTTCCCATTTTTTTGTCAATCCCCAGCATCTCTCTGCTGTATTCAGTCAGGAATCCGGAGTTACACTTACCTCATATATCAATGTCTGCCGCATGAAAAAAGCCAGACAGTTTCTTCTGGAAGACAGCCCTTCCATTCAAAATGTAGCTTCTTTATGCGGATTTTCTGATTCCGGATATTTCAGCAAATGTTTCCGGAAATATTACGGAATCTCTCCAAAAAACTTTGTATCCCTGACTGAAAAGAACAGTTATCCAGGTTCTATCGGCATATGATCTTCGCCTCATTAAAGCGTAACGTTTCACCGCTTCATCTTGTTAAAATTACATTTTACTCTAACATATGTTTTATGTAAAATGCAAGTTCTTTTTATTGTGCAATATCCCGGAATGTGTTAAGATAGAACTTGCGACTTTATACAAATAGCAGTTTACCATACTGCAATAATGAGGTGAATTATGAAAGAAAGAGAGAAACTCGGATCCCGTCTGGGATTCATCCTGATTTCTGCAGGCTGTGCCATCGGAATCGGAAACGTCTGGAAATTTCCTTACATGGCCGGACAGGGCGGTGGCGGCACATTCGTACTGTTTTACCTGATCTTCCTGGCCCTTCTTGGACTTCCTGTTATGACTATGGAGTTTTCTGTTGGACGTGCCAGCCAGAAGAGTCCTGTCAAAGCATATTACGCACTGGAAAAACCAGGACAGAAATGGCACATCCATGGATATATCACTCTGATCGGATGTTATCTCCTGATGATGTTTTACACCACTGTTACAGGCTGGATGCTGAATTACTTCTATATGACAGCCACCGGTAAATTCCAGGGACTTGATTCCGACGGTGTTGCAGGACAGTTTACCAACATGCTTGGCCAGCCCGTTACTATGGGATTCTGGATGATCGTTGTTGTTATTGCAGGTGTTTTTGTCTGCTCTCGCGGTCTTCAGAACGGACTTGAAAAAGTTACCAAGGTTATGATGATCTCTCTTCTGGTGATCATGGTTGTTCTTGCCATCAACAGTTTTACCATGGATGGTGCCAAAGAGGGACTGAAATTCTACCTGATCCCGGATTTCGAGCGTATGAAAGAGATCGGTATTATTTCTACCATTACCGGTGCTATGAACCAGGCATTCTTTACTCTCAGCCTTGGTATCGGTGCTATGGCTATCTTCGGAAGCTACATCGGAAAAGATCATGCACTGCTTGGTGAATCCATGAATATTGCGCTTCTGGATACTTTTGTTGCGATCACCTCCGGACTTATTATTTTCCCGGCATGTTTCACATTCAATGTTGACCAGACTTCCGGACCGAGCCTGATCTTCATCACACTGCCGAATATTTTCAACCACATTCCGCTTGGAAGACTGTGGGGAAGCCTGTTCTTCATCTTTATGTCATTTGCAGCTTTCTCTACCATCCTGGCTGTATTCGAAAATATTATTTCCTGCGGTATGGAGCTTACCGGCTGGAGCCGTAAGAAATCCAGTCTTATCAACGCGATCGCGATCATCCTTCTTTCTCTGCCATGCGTTCTTGGTTACAACGTATGGAGCTGGAGCGGATTCGAGGTATTCGGAGGTGCGGTTCTCGACTTCGAGGATTTCCTGGTAAGCAACCTTCTGCTTCCGCTTGGCTCTCTTGTATACCTGCTTTTCTGCGTTTCCAAACGTGGCTGGGGCTGGGAAAACTTCACAAAAGAAGCCAACACCGGAAAAGGCATGAAGATCCGGAAATGGATGCGCGGATACATCACTTATATCCTGCCGCTGATCATTCTGTTTATCTTCTTCTTTGGTCTGTACGATAAGTTTTTTGCATAAAATAAAACTTTAAATAAAACACCCCTGACGGATATCGTATGTGATTTACACACGCGATTTCCATCGGGGGTGTTTTTGTTGAGTCAGGCGGATATTCACAGCCTGCATTCTTCCCGATACAAGCAAGTCCCCTCACCGCGTATTGCTTTTCGTAATTGAAGCAGGGAACTCACTTGATTCAGTTAAGAATTTTACCTGCCCAGCAGCTCCAGTACTTCCTCCCTGCTGATCAAGGCCTGGCCGATTCCCTCGCCGCCTAAGATCTCGTCAGCCAGTTCCCGTTTTCTTTCCTGAAGGGCACGGATTCGTTCTTCTATGGTGTCTTTCATAAAGAGGCGGTAGACACTGACCACGTTCTGCTGACCGATGCGGTGGGCACGGTCTGTTGCCTGATTCTGCACGGCAAGATTCCACCAGGGATCATAATGGATCACAATATCAGCTGCCGTAAGATTCAGGCCTGTTCCTCCTGCTTTCAGAGAAATGCAGAAAACAGAAGTATCATCCTCATTAAATGCATGTACCATCTGCGCACGTTTTTCCTTGGAAGTAGCCCCCGTCAGCATATAAAAAGAAACCTTTGCTTTTTTCAGACGGACAGCCAGCACATCCAGCATGGTAGTAAACTGGGAAAACAACAAGAGCTTATGTCCGCCATTCACCGCATTCTGAACCAACTCCATGCACATCTCCAGCTTGGAAGAATTCCCTTTGTATCCTTCATATACCAGTCCCGGATAACAGCAGATCTGCCGCAGCCTCGTGATCTCTGCAAGGATCTGCAGTTTAGAAGTGCGAAACTCCGCATCCGACTGCATCCCAAGCATCAGGCGAAGCCGTTCCGTATGGGCCTCATACAGCTCCTTCTGCTCGCTTTCCAACGGGGAAAACATATCTTTTTCCAGCTTATCCGGAAGATCCTTCAGCACATCCCTCTTCAATCTCCGCAGCACAAAAGGACGGATCATTTTCTGCAGACGCTCCATCGCATCGGAATTGCTGTACTGCACAGCTGGAAGCTCTATTTCCTTGCGGAATTTCTCATAAGAATACAAAAATCCCGGCATCAGAAAATCAAAAATACTCCACAGCTCACTGAGCCTGTTCTCCACCGGTGTACCGGTCAGCGCAAGCCTGAATTCCGACCGGATCTCCTTCACAGCCTTTGCCACCTGAGTTCCGTGATTCTTGATATACTGCGCCTCATCAATGATCTGCACAGCAAAATCCAGGTTCTGATAAGCCTTCAGATCCCGTTTCAGAAGGTCATAGGAAGTGATCAGAACCTCCCGTTCTCCCGCATTTTTGATCAGTGCTTTCCTCTCCTTCACATCACCAGTCACAACGGTAGCCGGAAGTCCCGGCGCAAAACGTTCAATCTCGTTCATCCAGTTAAACACCAGCGAAGCAGGCGTTATCACAAGGGCACGTCTGTTTTCTCCCGGCGCAGATTCCTGAAATTCTGACCAGAGAAATGTGATCACCTGGAGGGTTTTTCCAAGTCCCATATCATCTGCCAGAATCCCTCCAAACTGATTATGCTTCAGAGTTTTGATCCAGTAAAAGCCCTCTTTCTGATAGCCCCGGAGGATTTTTTCCTGCTCCCTGGGAATCTGAAATTTATGTTCTTCCATTGTCTGCATGTTCCGGATCAACGCACGAAAGGCATTGTCCTTCTCTACCTTGATCAGATCGCCGCCCTTCAGCTGACTGTCCAGATACATAGCACGATAGGCCGGAACCTGAGTCTTTCCTTTTTTCAGTTCACGATCACTGATCTGCAGTCCATTTTTCAGAGCAGAAAGCTCCCTGAGCTGACCATCGGAAACATCCAGAAAGCTGCCATCCTTCAGGCGGAAATATTTTTTCCTGCGATCGTACCTGGAAAGAATATCAAAAAGCTGCGCCTGATCCATCCCCTCCACATCCAGATCCAGGTTCAGAAGTCCGGCTGACAGAGAAACACCAAGACGGATATTTGGCAGCTTTGTCACCCGCATCTGTTTGATCGCCTGGGAAATATAGACAGCTGCAACTTTCTGCATGGCGAGGATGCCTTCGGTAAGAAGCTGATAGAGTTTTTCTTCAGAATCTGTCGCACTTTCCCGTCCCTGAATATGCAGTACTGAATTAATATCTGCGCTGTTCATATCCACAGGTACCTCTTCTACAAACGGCTTCTCCGTCTTCCCGGCCCGGCAGTCCAGGGCCAGCTCCAGCCGCTGTGCGTCATACCCGTTAAAATACCTCGACAGCAGTGCAAACACCCTCATCTCTCCTGGAATATCCCTGGTGCGGGCAGACACATCTCGGTCAAAAACCGAAAATTTATCCTTCCCGTAAACAGAAAATGCCTTACAGGTGATCCAGTCACGCTCCGGCGCATCCAGATAGATCTCATATGCAGCCTTGTAGCATTCAAGACCTGTTTCTTCCGGGAAATCCCTGAGATCACAGTGGAAAAATTTTTTCAGGGAAGGAAGCAGCTCACGCACAAACGCAGGCACATCCGGTTCATCAATAAAGCCTCGGCCTGCAGGAAGCCGCTCCAGACAGGCAACAAATTCCTCCACTGCTCCAAGCTCCTGCCTGGAAACCAGATATACCTTCGCATTATCAAAATACATATGATACCGTATGCCTGTCACACTGTATACCGGCGCGATCTCAAGAGATAACCCCTGATCCTTCTTCCGGATCATCAGCGTCCTGTCCGGAATTTCTCTGACAGAATGCCATGTTGTCTCCGGATCATTGTTCATTTTGAACTTGAAACTTTTTTCGCCAAGTATAAGAAGCAGATCCTCAAGTTCTTTTCTGTCAACGGTAAGATCCCTCACCTTTTCCACAGCTATATTCTTCAGCTGTTCATATCTGGACATGTAAGTGCCGTGATGATTCTCGACCCATTCCCGGATAAAGGCCAGCACGCTTCTGGATCCTTCTGAAAAGGCTTCATCTGAATGGATAAATTCCAGATTTTTTCCATAAGAAACCTTCTCATTATGATCCAGATTCCACACAAAGGCCAACACATCCTTGAGGATATATTTTTTCTCACAGCCAACGCGGAATTCCACGGTAAAACAATTTCTCACAGAATTAAATTTCAGGCAGGTTTCCAGCTCCACCCTGCCAAAATACGGATCCCCGGAAAACGGAAGCATACGGCTGTATAGCTGGCGATTAAGGAGGCTTTTCAGCTCAACGGTGGTTTTCGTTGCAGGCTGCCCTGGTCCGGATAAAGCAGCCGGAAATGCTGTTCCGCTGAATAACTCTGCCTGCTTCTGTTCCTCATCCTGCTGTCTGCGGATTTCCACACGCTCATAGGCCTTACGGTCTCCATATTCCAGAAGCACTGCCACGCAATGCTTACAGATTCCGGAATAGCTGCGAAAGGCCGGGCAGTCACAGTATGCTTCTTTTATGCGGTCCGCTTCTGTATCATACTGAAAGCCTGTATTGTATACATTACGCCCACTTCCCTTCACTGCTGCAGATATTTTATCCACAGCTCCTTCCGACTTAATATCCAGCGACTGGATCCTCTTTCCGGTACGGTAAATATCAAGACCTCTCTGATATGCCGTTGTATTACAAAGTGCCCGTATGGCTGTTCGTTTAAGCATGCATCTTTCCCTTCTTTTCTTATCGCGTTTCTTCCATTATAAAAGGAGACCTGCACTGTGACAAGTCTCCTTATAGTACTCATTGATATCTCATTCCTGATCTGCCTATAGCATTTCCATAAAATCCCGCATCAGGTTCAGCTGCTCTGAAATGAATTGCTGCATCAGACGTTCCCGTCATACGTTGGTACAGATAACTTTCTCAGCAGGCTTTCCTTCTTGCTTCATCCTCTTTCCGCTCTTCTCCGACTTCTGTCATCAGATACGGATCAAGAACCTCTTCCAGCTCTTTCTCAGTCATGATCCCTTGTTCCAGAACAAGTTCCCGGACAGACTTGCCAGTTTTTACTGCAGTTTTTGCGATGGTTGCAGACGCCTTGTAGCCAATATGCGGGCAAAGAGCCGTTGCGATTCCTGCACTGCTTTCCATCAGGTCTTTGCAGTGTTTGCGGTTTGCGGTGATTCCTGTGATGCAGTTTACGATCAATGTATCCACTGCTTTTTCCAGAGTCGTAATGGATTCAAAAAGATTACAAAATACAACCGGCTCAAAAGCATTCAGCTCCAGCTGTCCGGCTTCTGCCGCCATGGTAATGGTGGTATCATGTCCTACGATGTGGAAAGCAACCTGGCTTACTACCTCCGGAATGACCGGATTTACCTTACCTGGCATGATGGAAGACCCATTCTGCTTTGCCGGAAGATTGATCTCACCAAATCCGGTTTTCGGGCCGGAAGACATCAGTCGAAGATCGTTGCACATCTTGGAAAGATCCACCGCACAGGTTTTTACTACACCGGATACGGCAACAAAGCCGTCCAGATTTTCTGTTGCGTCAAAAAGGTCCTCAGCCTGTTTCAGCGGATAACCTGTAAGCTTTTCCAGATTTGGCACGATCTTATAAAAATAAGAATCAGAAACATTGATAGCAGTTCCCACTGCAGTTCCTCCAAGGTTTACGGTATACATTTCCCTGTGAGCCTTTTCGATACGTTTCCGGTCTCTGGAAACCATAGACGCATAACCGTGGAACACCTGGCCAAGACGGATCGGAACTGCATCCTGAAGCTGTGTACGTCCCATAGTGATCACATCATCGAACTCCTCTGCCTTTTTTGCAAGCTCCTTCTCAAGTCTTATCAGTGCTTTTTCCAGAGGTGCAAGAAGATCCAGAACGGTAAGCTTACCGGCCGTCGGGATCACATCATTGGTGGACTGCGCCATGTTTACGTGATCATTTGGATGGACCATTTTATAGCTGCCCTTCGGACATCCGAGGATCTCACCGGCTCTGTTTGCGATCACCTCATTCATATTCATATTTGCGCTGGTTCCGGCACCACCCTGAATGGCATCTACGATAAATTCCTCAGCCAGTTTTCCTGCGATCACTTCATCACAGGCTCTGACGATGGCATCTGCCTTATCCTCCGGAAGAAGCCCTGCATTATTATTAGTGATAGCTGCTGCCTTTTTAATCTGTGCCAGATTCCTGATAAATACCGGATGAAGCTTTGTACCTGTAATAGGAAAATTCTGTTTTGCCCTTAAAGCCTGAACTCCGTAATAAGCCTCTGCAGGCACTTCCATAGTTCCGATTGAATCTGCTTCCAGTCTTGTTTCTGTTGTCATTTTGTCATCCCTCTTCTTTCTTCTGATCCTGTGCACATCTGATTTGCCCGTCCTCTGATCTCATTTTTTCAGTCCGACGGATATTCACTGTTTACAAATCATTCTGTTATTTTCATTTTTATCAGCAGCTGTTTTTCTGATGCCTAAGAAACTAACACTTTCTTTGTGGCTTGTAAATACTTTTAAGGGAAAACCATGATTATCCGTGTTTTTCAATAGTTTACATTAATCTTTTTAAGAATTTCTTTTATTTTTCTTATTTTTATTAAGTCGTTTCTTGTGTTGTGATAACACACGCAGTATAATCAATACAGAAAAACATATTTTCAATCCACTTCCCTACGCAGCTCTGTACCAGTTACAAATAACATTTTTCATCGAAAGGATACATTCTACATGGAACACAAACTCGACAACATCGACCGAAAGATCATCGAAATGCTTCAGAAGAACGCCCGCACTCCGGTAAAGGAAATCGCAAAGGAAGTCTTCCTCTCATCCCCCGCTGTCTCCGCCAGGATCGAACACCTCGAAAAAAACGGGCTGATCACAGGCTACCACGCCCAGATCAACCCAGTATTTCTCGGTTATCATATAAAAGCATTCATCAACCTGGAAGTAGAACCCAACCAAAAAAAAGACTTCTATCCCTTCATCCAGTCCATCCCAAACGTCATCGAATGCAACTGCGTCACCGGCGATTACTCCATGCTCATCGAAGTAGCCTTCCGCTCCACCATGGAACTGGACCACTTCATCAACGAACTCCAGCAGTTCGGCCGCACCAAAACACAGATCGTATTCTCCACCAGCGTAGAACACAGAGATCTGCCGGTGGAGTAACCCCCACCGGCATTTTTTATAAACCATATCACATTGCTCTACCAGCCGACAGCGAAGCGCCTCAGACAACCGGAAACTCAGCCTTTCCTCCCAGGCATCCAGCGCAGCGCTGATGCCTCATCGCATTCCCGGCAGACCACTCAACCCAACATTTACACCCAAACTCCCGAGCAGCCACCCTCCCCTGACGCCTTGAAAAACCAGCCCGTGAGGCGTGTGCTGCCTGTCGCCGGACTCTGCAGGAGGGGAGCTGATTCTTGGCTGGCGGAAATCTGCGTTGTTTTTCAAAAGTCCGCTGTCTGAGCGGCTGCAAGACGCGAGTTCGGACTTTTGGAAAACGGTTTTAGCAGAATTCCGGCAGCCTAGAAGCCAGCCCCCGACGAAGCCCCGGCGACAGGCAGCACACGCCTCACGGGCGTCCGTATTTCAACAAAAAAAGAACAGCAATGAACCTCAAATCCACCACTGCTCTTCACTCATGTCCTAAATCACTTTCCCATCAAAGCAACAATCTTCTCCTTCAGCTCCCGCGCATTCTTCTTAGGATCCTCCGCCTTCATGATCGCAGAAACAACCGCCATACCACTCATACCGGCGCCCTCAAGCACATCCATATTCCCGGCATTCAATCCCCCGATCGCAACCGCAGGAATCGGAACCGCCTCACAGATATCCTTCAACGTAGAAACCTTGGTAAGGATCGTCACCACCTTAGTAGTAGTAGGATAAATCGCCCCCACACCAAGATAATCCGCACCATCCTCATAAGCCTTCACAGCAGCCTCCACCGTCTTGGCAGTAGCCCCCACGATCTTATCCGGTCCCATCAGCTTCCTTGCCACAGCAACCGGAATATCAGAAGCTCCAACATGCACACCAGCCGCATCACAGGCCAGCGCCACATCCACACGATCATCAATGATCAGTGGCACATTGTAACGATCTGTGATCTCCTTCACCTTAAAAGCCTTATCCAGATACTCCCGTCCACCCTTATTCTTCTCGCGAAGCTGGACCAGAGTCACACCACCCTTACAAGCCTCCTCAACCGTACGAAGCAAAGACTCCTCCGTATGATAAGAACTATCCGTCACCAGATACAACGTTACATCCAAATCTTTTCTATCCATCCTAATCCCCTCTTTTTCAGTACATTTCAATCTTCAACAGATCCAGCAGCTGTCGATCCGAAAGCCCATAGATCTCATCCAGCAGATTTACCTGAAAGCTTCCCGGACCGCGGGAAATCTTCTCCGCTTCCTCGCCGGCGATACCCATAAGTGCAGTACCAAGCACTGCCGCAGCCAGATAATTCCCGGATCTCCCATTTAATTCCATCTCAACGCCAGACCAGACACCTGCCTCTATACTATCCGTCATCTCTTTCGCAATATTATCTTCGCACCCCGGCAAAAACGCCGCAGTCAGTGCACCGACCATACAGCCGGTTCCTGTGATCCCGGACAGCGCCGCACTGCCATTTTGTACCAGAACAACCCGTTCACCATCCGTAACAAAATCCTGTTTCCCGGTAGCCAGCACGATTGCCTGATTATTTCTGGAAAAAGCCTGAAGCACTTCACTGACTCCATCGATATTTTCCTCAGTCAGAGCATCCTCGACACCCGCATCGATTCCGATCGCATGAGACGGCAGCCCGGAAACAGCCAGAAGCTCTGACATATTTCCCTTCAGCACTGCCGGATGACCGATCCTTAAAAGCTCCCGTGCCAGATCCAGCCTGAGATCACTGCAGGCAACCCCTACCAGGTCCAGAAGAACCGGAATCTTATTTTCCATCGCTGTTCTCATAGAACGCTTCATTGACTCGATCCTGGCATCGGTAATATTCCCGAGATTCAGCATCAGCGCACCAGCCGATGCCGTAATATCTGTCACCTCTGCCGGATGCTCCGCCATGATCGGCCTTGCACCTACTGCAAGGACCACGTTGGCACAGTCATGGATCGAGATCGGATTGGTGATGCAATGGATCAGCGGCTTTTCTTCTTTAATTCGCTTTCGCAGTTGTAAAATTCTTTGTCTCATATGTTTTTGAACCCAAAGCTGCCTGGAATTTCACCAGAAGACCTGCTTTACTCAGAGCCTTCAGGAAAATATAGGCAACACATCCTCCCATTGTGGTTGCTGCAAGGAACATCGGCGTATAATAAAATGCTGTCAGTCCGCCTCTTCCCATCAGGAATGCCATCACCGGATAAGAAACCATGGATCCGATGATACCCGTTCCAAAGATCTCACCGATCACCGCGCAGATGATCTTGCCTTTGGAAAGTCTGTAGAACACACCTGAAAGGAATGCGCCAAATACTGCACCGGTCAGTGCAAGTGGCGGGATTCCCATGAACATCATACGGATCACGCCGATCATGGTCGCACAGAGAAGGGAATACCACGGTCCCATCAGAACCGAGCATACGATATTGACAAGATGCGCCGTGGGGCACATTCCCTCAATCCTCAGGATCGGTGAAATAACGACACCGATCGCAACCATCATTGCCAGCATTACCATACGAAGCGTGTGCATCCTTTGTTTTTCCATAGTGTTTTTCCTCCCTGAAATATCAGGCAGAACCCTGTCAGATCCGGGCAAAAGCTTCCCGTCTGCTGCAGTCTGCCCTTAGATTTTGGCGGTCGAAGTTCCCTTACTTCCTCTCACTCCGAAAACACGGATTCCCATCGCTTACATGATCCTTCCGGAAAAATCCTCCGGAATATCACTCTCCTGCCAGACATTAAGGCGCTCCCCTTCCTGCCCGCTCTTTCGCAGAAGCTCCACATGCAGTCTCTGTCACTTTCACATCCCCCCATTGTCAGACCATTCCAGTTCCATTCCTGCATCCGAAAAGAGCGCATCCCATGGCAAACTCCACGGAGACACGCTCTCAGATCACAATCCCTCCGTTGGCATTACCCAAATCAGGTACGGTCGAAGATCTATCTTCCTCTCAGCCTGTCACACAAGCTCCCGCTGGCTCTTTTCTTTTCTGTTTTTCAATATAGCACACACCTATCCCGTTGTCAAACCTCCACTGCTTATTGCTCTTTGCACTCCCGCCGGAGACGTTACTGTTCACTCCGTTCTCAGCAACACGCTTCGCGATGCACAGAATTTATGCTAATCGCATAAATTCGCGCGGTATGTCTCGGGTTTTCTGTGACCTTCGCTCACAAAAAACACCTCGCGGAATATTACCAGTAAACAGTAACCCGGAAACTTTCCTAATTCAGTTAAACAATTATTTTGGCATAAAAAACTCCCTGCTTCACTACTTTTCATAGTAAAACAGGAAGTATATAAATCTTATTTTGAAATCTCGTCGATCAGACGCAGCTCCTCAGCTGTAAACGGTGCACAGTGGATCGCTTTCACATTATCAAGGATCTGCTGCGGCTTGGAAGCTCCGATCAGAACACTGGTAACTTCCTTATGCTGAAGCAGCCAGCCAAGTGCCATATCAGCCAGCTTCTCTCCACGCTGGGCTGCCAGATCGTTCAGTCTCCGAATCTGATCCAGACGCTCCGGCGTCAGCACACTTTCCTTAAGGAATCTTCCATCTTTGCGGATACGGCTGTCCTCCGGGATCCCGTTCAGGTAACGGTCTGTCAGCTGTCCCTGAGCAAGAGGGCTAAAGGTGATCAGACCTTTTTTCAAAATGCCGGTGGTTCTCTTGAGACCGTTTTCTTCCACTGTTCTGTCAAAAATGGAATACCGGTTCTGGTTGATCACAAAGGGACATTTCAGATCCTTCAGGATCGCTGCCGCCTGGCTTAAGGTTTTTCCATCATAATTGGAAAGTCCCACATAAAGGGCCTTGCCCTGCTGAACCGCTGTTGCCAGCGCCCCCATAGTCTCCTCAAGCGGAGTCTCCGGGTCCATTCTGTGATGGTAAAAAATATCCACATATTCCAGACCCATGCGCTTCAGGCTCTGGTCAAGGCTTGCCAGAAGATACTTGCGGCTGCCCCAGTTTCCATAAGGGCCCTCCCACATATCATAGCCTGCCTTTGTTGTGATGATCAGCTCATCACGGTATGGCATCAGTTCTTCTTTCAGGATCTTGCCGAAATTCCGTTCCGCACTTCCATAGGCAGGTCCGTAATTATTGGCAAGGTCAAACTGTGTGATACCATTGTCAAAAGCTGTGAAACACAGCTGCTTCATGTTTTCATAATCAGAAGTATCTCCGAAATTATGCCATAATCCAAGAGACACCTTCGGAAGCATCAGGCCGCTTTCACCGCAGCGGTTGTACTCCATAGTTTCGTAGCGTTCCTTTGCAGGTGTGTACATAAAAAAGACCTCCCATAATGTAGCATGATTTACATTTTCTGTAACTACTTTTACTATACTTCACCGGCCCTTATTTCGCAAAACGGATCATATTCCAGCTGTGTTTTGTAAATACTGCCTCCAGTTTTCCGCCGTCCAGCTTTGAGCACTCTGCACTGGCTTTTACAGGAACTACATTCTCGGGCTGCGCCTCTGTATTGACTGCCTGAAGATTATCGTTACTCAGCACGATATGCTCTACGATCTTATATCCCTCAAACTGTCTTAAGTCACAGGAAATTTCCATATCCTCATCCAGGCTCTTGTTCACTGCAAAAATCGTCAGCGTATCCTTTTCCTCATCCCAGACACATACAGAATCCAGATATGGAGCTTCGCCATAAGTCTTGCTCTCATATACCGGTGTGAGAACCTGTGTATTGAGGACGGTTCCTCTTCCAAACACGCTGGTCAGCATATATGGATAAAAGATCGTCTGGCGCCATGCACCGGTGTCGGAGGTCATGATCGGCGCAATAACATTTACCAGCTGTGCCATGCAGGCGATCTTTACACGATCTGCATGACGGAGAAGTGTGATCAGCATACTTCCCACAAGAAGTGCATCCTCAAAGTTATAAACATCCTCCAGCTGATGGGGCGCCTGTACCCATTTTTCCAGCTTCTTGTCCTGCTCATTGCTGTGGTACCATACGTTCCACTCGTCAAAGGAAAGGTTGATCTGTTTTTTGCCATGTTTCTTTGCTTTTACGGCGTCACAGATGGAAACCACACCGGAGATAAAATCATCCATACCTTTGGAGCATGCCAGGAAATCTGCGCTGTCCCCGTCCCGATTTCCGTAGTACTGGTGAAGTGAAAGATAATCCACCTGATCGTAAGCCTCGTCAAGAACCGTATACTCCCATGAGCCAAAGGTAGGCATTTCCAGATTGGAGCTTCCGCATGCAACAGTCTCAACCTCCGGATCCATAAATTTCATCAGGCGGGCAGTCTCTGCTGCAACTCTTCCGTACTCTGACGCAGTTTTATGTCCCATCTGCCACGGACCATCCATCTCGTTTCCGAGACACCATAATTTGATATCATGCGGCTGTTCATAGCCGTGAGCCTTACGGAGATCACTGTAATAGGTACCACCCTTAAAGTTACAGTATTCCAGAAGATTTTTCGCATCCTCCGGTCCTCTTGTTCCCAGGTTTACTGCCATCATCACATCGCTGCCGGCTTTTCTGGACCAGTCCATAAACTCATTGAGACCAAACTGATTGGTCTCGATCACACCCCAGGCCAGCTCCGTTCTGGACGGACGCTGAGCTTTCGGCCCGACACTATCCTCCCAGCGGAATCCGGATACAAAATTTCCGCCCGGATAACGAACGATCGGTACCTGAATCTCTTTTACCAGCTCCAGAGTATCCTTCCGGAAGCCCTGCTCATCAGAAAGGGGACTGCCTTCCTGATAAATGCCCTCATAAACCGCACGTCCGAGATGTTCTATAAAGGAACCATAGATCCTTTTGTCTGTTTTTCCGGTGAGGAAATATTTGTCCACGATGATCTGCGCTTTTTTCATTGTAAAAATCCTCCTGTAAATTATTATTTTCTGCTGCTACCGCATTTAGCTCTGTTTCCGATTCCGCCGTATACCGGCTCTTACGCCTCTGTTTGCTCACACCCTCCCAGGCAGACCGGAAATCAACCGTTTCTATGTTTCATTTTACCATCCTGTTCTATCCATACCAGTGATTATCTTCCGAAACAGTTGACTTTTTTTCCGGTAAGATTTATCGTAAAGACAGTCTTACAAGATGGACGTCCCTCTGTCACTTTACTCTATACTTCCAGGCAGAAAGTTCTTTACAATGCCACAGTCGGATTGTCTGATCTACGTAATGAAAGGAGCCCGGCATTTCCATGGATTTTACCTTAAATTTCTGCGAATACAACCGTTCCAACTCCGATTATGACAGGATTTTCCGTCCGGAGGGAAGCGGTGATTATCTTTTTCTTTTATTTAAAACACCAATGAAGGTTTATCTGGGCAGTCAGCTTACCGTTACCCGGGAAAATGCCTGTATCTTTTATACCCCAGGAAATCCCCAGCATTATCAGGCTGTGCGAAAATTCCGGAACAGTTATGTCCATTTTTCCTGCGGAGAAAATCTGGCAAAACGGTTCGGACTTCCCTGCAACGAGATTTTTTACCCTAATGACTGCCAGGAGATCGATCGCTGTATCCGGAAACTGCAGCATGAATATCTGGCCAGAGAAGCTTTTTCCCGGGATTATGAATATGCTCTGCTCTGCCAGCTGATGATCACTGCCACACGGGAACTCCGTAGTACAGATGCCGGCAGTTCTTCCGACTCGGAGCTATACAGCCTGTTCCAGAAGATCCGCCTGGAAATGCTCACCAATTACGAAAAGCCATGGACAACAGAAAAGCTCTGCGCCATGGCTAATCTCGAAAAAAGTCAGTTTTATTCCTGTTACCGGAATTTTTTTGACAGCACCCCTCATGCTGACCTGAATCTGCTCCGTCTGGAAAAAGCCAAAAATCTGCTCACCAACGAAGCTCTGCCTGTTCAACAGGTGGCTCTACTGTGCGGATTTTCAAATCTCTCCCACTTCAGCCGGTACTTCCGAAAGAACTGTGGCTGTTCGCCCAGTGAGTGGGCACGCCGCCCTTGACCAAAAGGATATTCACACTCTGCATTCACTGCGCAGGCAATTTGTCTGATCTGATCACCGTGCCGCATTACACTTCTCATAAGCAAACAGTGCCGCACCAAGCGCACCACAAAGCTGTGCCTCATCACAGATATAAAGCTTCGCTCCCAGCTTCTCCTCCAATGCCTGGATGATACCTTTATTTCTGGCAACACCACCGGTCATCATGTATTCTCCCGGATTCTTTTTGCCAAGGCGGGCTGCAAGAGCTCCTACCTTGGAAGCAACAGATACATTCAGACCATGGATGATATCTGCCACGTCCTTATTCTGGGCAACCAGGGAAACTACCTCGGACTCTGCAAATACAGTACACATGCTTGAGATCACTACGTTCTCTTTCCACTCCAGGCCACGGGTACTCATCTCCTCCAGGGAAAGTCCAAGAGTACGGGCCATCATTTCCAGGAATCGTCCGGTTCCTGCTGCACATTTATCGTTCATCAGGAAATTTTTTACCGCACCGTTCTCGTCAATGCTGATCGCCTTGATATCCTGACCGCCGATGTCGATAACTGTACGCACATTCGGATTCAGATAATGGGCTCCCTTTGCGTGACAGGTAATCTCTGTGATACTGTCATCACCACTGTCAATATAGGCACGTCCATATCCGGTAGTAACGATACGCACGATATCTTCTTTCCTGATCCCTGCTTTTTCCACGGCCATCTCCAGGCTCTTCTCTGCACTCATCATAGCGCCGCCGCCTGTGGGAATGATCATGGTCGATTTAATTTTTCCGTCTTTATCCAGGATCACAACATCCGTACTTGTGGAACCGCTGTCGATCCCTGCCACATAATAAACTCCTGATTCCATTTTTTTCCTTATCTCCTCGCTGATTCCTTTTGATGGGTCCATATCCTCAGAGCCTTCCAGGGTCTCCGCAAAAGCCTGCACTCTGGTAAGGAGCTGTCCTGCACTCTGGCTTGTAAAATCTGTCTCGATCTTCAGAAGCGGAACCTTGATATCACGCTTGATGCTTGCATACTCAAATCCATAATAGTCGCAGAATTTAATAGTATGATAAATGATTCCCTTCAGGTTCGGATCCAGATACAGCCGGTTTCTTCGGGTGCTGTTGTTCATACGGAAGCAGGGCATCTGGGAAAGAAGTGCATCCGCATAAGCCAGGAACATGGCATCGTCTTCCATTTTTTCCAGCTCCTCACGGATCACTGCAAGACGTCTTCCACCTGTACAGGTCAGGTTTTCCACATCCATGCGGATATTATCCCGGATCATTTTTTCCAGGATGCCGCTGACACGGACACCCAGAACACCGATATACGGCTGGTTATCCACAGGCTCATGGGAAAAAGCGTTCAGAAATCCACTTCTGTCGAAGGTTTTCCCCGAAAATTTCTCATAAGCTTTCTTCAGACGGTGGATGCCCTGGGCAAGCTTCACCTTTTCACAGTCGTTATCCTCATGAGGCATGTCCAGCATGTACAGAAATTTACATTTACCGGTACTTTCCACAATGTCGTACACACGGCGCATGGAATCACAGCAGTTAACAAGAACAAGCTGCTCCACCTTTCCCTCCAGCACTGCCTGGATCACAGATTTTCCGAAGCCGCAGAGATTGGCATGGGCAATCTGGTCCGAAAGTTCAAAATTCTCCGGCATTTCCTCAAGAACCGCACATTCCTCGCCAAAGCCCTTAAAAAGCTCCAGCGGTGTATATTTACAGACGTAATGTATCATGATCTCTTTCCCTCCTTACCTTCTGACAGCATTTCCAGATATGCCTGAAGTCGTGTGGATACCTGGCCGTCACTGGAATTGGCCGGGTTGCAGCCGTCACCGTCCAGGACCATGGTTGGAAGTCCTGCATTTTCCAGAGAATTTTTGATCAGGCTGGAAGCTCCGATGGTTCCCTTGCAGCCCCAATGTGCAAAAAGGATCCCGCCGTCTGCCTCTGTAAGGTCCGCCAGCTCCTGGGCGCGCCGGATTCTCTGCTTCACACTTCCGTTGTAAATGCAGTTGACCATTTTTTCCGCAAGGGCCTCATAAGGATCCGAGGCCTGCATCCGCTGAAAGCCGTCTGCGACAAAATCACAGGCACTGATGTGCACGTTCCGGCTGTAATTAAATACATCCTTTACCGGCTCCTGCAAAAACGGCATCATATGCATCCACAAAATATGAAGCCCTTCCCCCTTTGGCGCCTTCTTCACATCCTCAAGAAGCATTTTTGTGTATTTCAGGGATTCCTCTGAGCCAGCCAGAAGATGGCACATAAAGATCGCATACAGCTCATTTGTCAGGGAAGTCACCGGATCGTGATCCTTTCTGAGTGCAAGCTGGCGGCTGTAATAGGAGGCCGCTTCATTGCTGTTGGCAACTGCACGCTGTACCGACTGCTCGGAGATTTTTTTCCCGCCTATATCCTCCAGGAATTTCTTCATCTCGCGGAGCTGATCTGCAACATAGCTGATGGAATCCTGATTTTTTTCATAGGGTACGTCAATATAAAAGCCCGGGATCTGATATTTCTGCTTCAGATAAGGAAACGTCATCATGTTTCCATCGCAGGCAAGGTTTGTGTAGATGGTACATTTGGGCTTCGGTACCAGTCCTGTCATGGACGCTCCCAGAAAAACTCTGTGATAGGAGCACATGGTTTCCGGAAAGCCCTCTGATTCCGTCTGTGCCAGAAATGCCTGCTCGCACCTGGTTCCGGCGATGAAGCAGGACATTGCCTCCACGGAATACGGAGTGATCCCTGCTGCTGTCAGAAGTTCTCCCGGTACAAAAATACTCACAAGAGCAGTATCGTCCGGTTTTGCAAGGGCTTTGATAATATTCTGCATAACTACACGGGCTACATACTGTCCCGAAGCCGGAAGCTTCCTGTCAGGAAAAAGCTGCAGACGTTTTTCCTGAAGCCGGTAGCCAGTGAGAAGAAGTTTTCGTGCTTTTTCCGGGTCCCTGATGGATTCCTCTCCCACCATATCCCCAAATTTCTTTATAATATCCAATCTGTCACACCCTCCATCAAGTCAAAAAATCTATTATAAGTCTGTCAGACGCTTACCCGAAATTTTGTCTCAGACAAAATCCTGTAGCATTATCATCGTCTGGATGGTATAAAGATTCTACCTGTCAGACCAATATTTTTATTATAAAGATATTTTTTTCAAATGTAAACACGCCAATTTTTACAAATTTGAAGCCTTTTGCACATATCAAAACATCAAAATGCAGATTTTCCCCAAAACTATCATTCCTTTTCGTGGAAAACCTGCATTTGTCTTATCACCTTATTTTCTGCTCTATTTTTTCCATTACTCTATGTCACATCTGATGACGTACCACCTTATATTCATCTCCGGAACGATAATACGGACATTCCTTGTAATCACTGCTCACAAAACGATAATATTCATCCTCATCCAGATTGACATCACAGTAATATTCATCACACTCTTCATCATATGTATAGTTTGCACAGTATTCGCAGCTGGTTCCCTTCATGTTTGTTTCTCCTCTCTTTGCAGAAAAGTATTTCTCCCTGCTGTTCTCATGATTATATAATAAAAAAAGGAAGAATTCCATTACTGAAATCCTCCCTTTTTTTATATATCAGAACATTCCGTTCGCAGTCTTATATTTGTAAAGCATCTCCGCATGATTCTGCTCTTCCACCTGGATATCTGCCAGAAGCTTCCTCACACCACTGTCTTCAAAAGCAAAAACCTCCGAGTTGTATTCTCCGGAAATCAGCTTTTCTGTTCCGATACAGTCTGTTGCAAGAAAAGCATCGTGTTCTTTATCCTCTGAGGACATCACAGATGTGTAAGTAGCCTTTGGCTGGTAATCACGGCCGTCACTGTCATTACAGTTTACCTGTGGAACTGTGCCGGAAAGCACCTGGCTCAGGGAATCGTAATGCTCCTGCTCTTTTTTCTGAAGAGTCTGAAATAAGCTTTTAAGCTCCGGATCCCTGGCCTGCTGTGCGTATTTTCCGTATTTTTCAATGCAGCTTTTTTCCTGTGTCTGAAGATCCTGGATCACTGTGCGTTCTTTTTCCTTTAATATCATTATGATCATCCTTTCTTTTGATAATAATGATAGTATGGTTTGGAAACGCGATTTTATTCATATTTTACGCAGTCAGGATCTCCATCAGTGCTCCGTAAAGGTCCTTTTCCAGTTCCATAGACTGAAGCTCCGACAGAAGAACCGGCAGCTTCTTTCCGGCTGTGATCAGCTGATATAATCTGTCCTTCAGCACAAAACCAATCTCTGCCTGGTTCAGGAAATCAAAGATACGTTTCTCTATACGATTATCCGCTACATCTCCTGCGAGAATGATCTGCACCTCTGCTGCTGTATCTGCTGCCACTTCCACACAGATCTTCTGAAGCTTCTCCTCATATTTTACAGCAGCCTCAGTCTCTGCTCCGTTAACCAGAACCTTCACAGTATCTGTGCCTGTTTTCGCAAAATTACAGAACTCCACGGTATAAGTTCTCTTTGCCGGGATCAGCTCTGTTTTTCCCTGTGCGGGATGAATGGTAAACACTCCCTGATCCTTTTCCTTATAATCCATTTCCGTAAATACACAGGCACCATTTTCGTAAGCACAGGTTTCGTTGTCATCCTCATACAATCTGAAGCTTCCGTCAGCACCCGGGAATACCCGGATATTCAGGCTTTCCGGATTCTTTTCCGCCTCTGTTCCACGGATCTCATCGGTCATCACCAGAATACCGCCTGCTTTTGCAAGAACCGGGATACTGTCCAGAGTACGGTACATATCCACCATTCGTCCACCCTCATAGCGCAGACCTGTTTGACACTCCCCACAGCTAAAGCAGGGGGATTCTTGCTTCTCCCACTACTGCATTGGCAAACACCTTACGGTACTGC